>CAZMDT010000223.1:0-5461 GCA_964564965.1 uncultured Planctomycetaceae bacterium
CCGCCGCCGCCCTGGCGGGTGTGGCGAGCGAGAACCGCCACGAGGCCGAGGCGCCGATGAAGCTCGAGGCCGCCATCGCACCGGGCGTCGCGGAGGCGTACCCGTACGCGATCACGGCGTGCGGCCCGTTCGTGATCGACCTGCGGCCGATGGTGGAGGCGCTGGCGGGGGACGTTGCGGCGGGCGCGGGGGCGGGGGTCGTCGCGGCGCGGTTCCACAACACGGTGGGGGCGTTCCTGGCGGCGGGGGCGGCGCGGGCGAGGGACCAGACGGGTCTGGAGACGGTGGTGCTGTCGGGCGGGTGCTTCGCGAACCGATACCTCACGGCGCGGCTGTCGGCGGCGCTGGAGCGCGACGGCTTTGAGGTGCTGCGGCACCGCACCGTTCCCTGCAACGACGGCGGCGTGGCGCTCGGGCAGGCGGTTGTGGCGGCGGCGAGAACTGCTTCGCGCGGCCGGCAGGGAGGCTATACTAGCAGGGCCGCGGACAGTCGAGAAGCGTATTGAGAGGGCGAGCGATGTGTCTTGCGATTCCAGCACGGATCGAAGCAATGAACGCCGGTCGTGCGACCGTCGAGCTCGACGGCAGCCGGACCGACGTGTCCCTTGCGCTGGTGCCGGAGGCGGGCACCGGCGACTGGGTGCTGGTGCATGCGGGGTACGCGATCACTGTTCTCGACGCGGCCGAGGCGAAAGCGACGTACGACCTGCTGCACGAAATGGACGCGGCGATGGGGGGCGGGTGACGGGCCGGCGAAATATGTGGCCGGAACCGGAGAATAGGGCTAGACGGCGGGGGCGGTTCTGGTAGGATGGGCCTTGGTCCGCTCGCGGCTGGGGCGGGCCGTCGTTGTTTGTGACACCCCGCGCCGCCGGCCGGCGGACCGATGATGTCCCAGACGGAAATTGCGATCCGGGTGGGCAAGGTTTTGGCCGAGGATTGTGAAAAACTTCACAAGCTCGTTCGGGCGCTGGGCGACCGCGGGCGCGCCGTCCAGATCATGGAGATTTGCGGCACCCACACGATGGCCATCGCCCGCAGCGGGCTGAAGGCGATGCTGCCGGGGTCGCTTCGGCTGATCAGCGGCCCGGGCTGCCCGGTCTGCGTGACGGACCAGGCGTACATCGACCAGGCCGTCGCGCTGGCCCGCGAGGGCGGCGCGGCCATCGCCACCTACGGCGACATGGTGCGCGTGCCGGGGCGGCTGGGGTCGCTCGCCGAGGCCCGCGCCGCCGGGGCGGACGTGCGGGTGGTCTATTCGGCGGAGCAGGCGGTGGCGGCCGCGGCACGGAGCCCCGAGCGGCAGGTCGTCTTTCTCGGTGTCGGTTTTGAGACGACCGCGCCGGGGACGGCCCTGGCGGTCAAGCGGGCGCAGGCCGAGCGCCTCACGAACTTCAGCGTGCTGACCGCCCACAAGCTCGTTGTGCCGGCCATGCGGGCGCTGCTCGAGGCCGGCGACGTGAACGTGGACGGGTTCCTCTGTCCCGGGCACGTCAGCGTGATTGTGGGCTACCGGGCGTACGAGGAGATCGCGGCGGACTTCGCCCGGCCGTGCGTGGTCGCCGGGTTCGACGCCGGCCAGATCGTGGCCGCCCTGATCGCTATTGTGCAGCAACTGGTTGACGGACGGGCCGAGGCCGGTAGCGTTTATCCCAGCGTGTCGGCGGACGGCAATGCGGCGGCGCAGGCGCTGCTGGCGGAGGTGTTCGAGCCGGCCGAGGCGGCGTGGCGGGCGCTGGGGACGATCCCGGCCAGCGGGCTTGTCCTGCGGCAGCCGTTCGCCGCGTTCGACGCCGCGCGGCGGTTCACGCTGCCGGCGGCGGACAGCTACGAGCTGCCGGGCTGCCGCTGCGGCGACGTGATCTGCGGTCGCTGTCTGCCCGTCGACTGCGGGCTGTTCGCCACGGGCTGCACGCCGCGGAGCCCGGTGGGGCCCTGCATGGTGTCTTCCGAGGGCGCGTGTGCCGCGGCGTACAAGTACGAGCGGCCCCGCCGGCCCGCGGGCAACGGCAAGAGCTGATGGCCGATACGGATCGAATACAGATGGCCCACGGCGGCGGCGGGCAGTTGACGGCCGAGTTGATCGGCGAGCTGATCCTGCCCGCCCTGGGCGCCGCCGGAGGGCGGGCCGCGGGCGGACAGGACCCGCGGCGGCTGACGGACGCCGCCGAGATCTCCGCCGGCGGGCGGATCGCCTTCACGACGGACAGCTACGTTGTGCAGCCGCTCGAGTTCCCCGGCGGGGACATCGGCAAGCTGGCGGTCTGCGGGACGGTGAACGATCTGGCCGTGTGCGGCGCCGTGCCGAAGGTCCTGAGCCTCGCCCTGGTGATTCAGGAGGGCCTGGAGATCGCCCTCCTCCGGCGCGTGCTCGAATCGGCCGGCCGGGCCGCCGCCGGCGCCCGGGTCGCCATCGTCACCGGCGACACGAAGGTCGTCGAGCACGGCGCGCTCGACGGGCTGGTGGTCAACACGGCGGGCATCGGCGAGGTGAGCCCGAAGGCGGCGCTCGGATTCGGCCGGGTGGAAGCGGGCGACCGGGTGGTGCTGTCCGGCCCGCTCGGGGAGCACGGCCTGGCCGTGATGAGCCTCCGCGAGGGGCTGAGCTTCACCGCGGAGCTGGCGAGCGACTGTGCCGCCATCGACGGCCTGACGGCCGGGCTGGTCGAACGCCTCGGCGATGGCGTGCGGTTCATGCGCGACCCCACCAGGGGCGGGCTGGCCGCCACGCTGGCCGAACTCGCCGCCGGCACCGGGCGGGACGTGGCGATCGACGAGGCCGCCATCCCGGTGAATCGGACGGCGCGGGCCGCGGCGGAGATGCTCGGGCTGGACCTGCTGACGGTGGCGAACGAAGGGAAGCTGGTGGCGGTGGTGGCGGCGGGCGCCGCGGCCGAGGCGGCGGCGATCCTGCGGTCGCACGACATCGCCCGCCGGGCCGCGGTGATCGGAACGGTCGGCGAGCCGGGCGACCCGCCCTGCGTGGAGATGGCCACGGCCATCGGCGGGCGCCGCATCGTGCAGATGCCGTACGGCGAGGAGCTGCCGCGGATATGCTGACGGGCACGGCCCGGGCGTTCGGCCCGTGCCCGAGATGGCGAATGACCTCCCGCGGGCATGGCGCCCGCACGGCAAGCGACAAGGGAAAGACGCATGCTGCCACAGGTACTGCCGAAGGACAATTTCAAGGACTTCGTGGCGCGGCTGATGGGCAAGCACCGCGTGGTCGCCCCCGTGGCGAAGGGGCCGGACTTCGCCTTCGAGGAGATCGACGACGACGCCGACATCGCCCGCGTCCGCATGGACTACGACATCACCATCCTGCCGCCCAAGAAGTACCTGCTCCCCGTGTACGAGAAGCTGCTGGAGTTCGGCGGGCCCGATCCGGGCAGCGCGAGGGCGGCGCTCGACGCCCAGCCGACGGTGATCCTCGGGGTGCATCCGTACGACCTGCACGGCATCGCCACGATCGACGCGGCGCTGACGATGGTGCCGCAGGACGCGAACTACATCGCCCGGCGGCAGGCGGCGCGGATCATCGGGCTGAACATTCAGCAGTACGCGAACGAGCACCAGTTCATGGCCGACATGGGCACGGTGGAGCCGCCGGGCGGCGTGGCGGAGATGATGCTGACGGATATCGGCGACCGGTACTTCGTGGAGGTGAACACCCCCGTTGGCGAGGAGATGCTGACCGACTGCCCGTACTGCCGTCCGGCCGGTCCGGAAGACCACCAGACCCGCCAGGAATGCGACGCGAAGAAGGCGCGGAACTTCCCCAAGCGCCTCCCGTACCGCGCGCGGTACCTGCCGGAGCTGCTGGACGCGAGCTACGACTCGCTGCTGTGGGACGCGGTGGCGCGGCGGTGCTTCAGTTGCGGCACGTGCACGAACGTCTGCCCGACGTGCTACTGCTTCGACGTCCTCGACAAGCTGAACATCGACGCCGCCAGTGGCATCCGCCAGCGGACGTGGGACTCCTGCCAGCTCGAGGTCTTCGCCGAGGTCGCCGGCGGGGAGAACTTCCGCGAGCAGCGCTCCAGCCGCCTCCGCCACCGGATGTTCCGCAAGGGCAAGTACATCAACCAGCGAACGGGCAAGCTCGGCTGCGTCGGCTGCGGCCGGTGCAGCAAGCACTGCGTGGCCAAGATCTCCATCCTCGAGGCGTTCCAGCAGATCGCCGGCGAGGCCGCCGAGGTCCGGGCGGAGCGGCCCCCCAGGAAGAGGTGATCCGATGACACAGGCGATACACGAACCCACGGCCCCCGCCTCGCCGTACCTGCCGCGCGCGGGGCGGCTGGACGAGGTGAAGCCGTTCACGACCACCGAGAAGTACTTCCGCTTCAGCTTCGTCGACGGTGAGGGCTGCACGTACAAGGCCGGGCAGTTCATGGAGGTCGGCCTCTTCGGCGTCGGCGAGGCGCCGATCTCCATCTGCTCCGCCCCCGGCGAGCGCAACGACATGGAGATGTGCATCCGGGCCGTCGGCGACGTGACCCGCGCCCTGCACCGCCTGGAGGCGGGCGCGACGGTCGGGCTGCGCGGGCCGTTCGGCAACGGCTTCGACATGGAGGCGGTCGCGGGCATGGACCTGCTGTTCGTGGCCGGCGGGCTGGGGCTGGCGCCGTGCCGGGGCTTCATCCTCGACGCCCTGAACCACCGCGACCGGTACGGCCGGGTGACCATCCTGTACGGCGCCCGCTCGCCGAAGGACCTGCTGTACACCGACGACCTGCACGCCTGGCAAGGGCGCGACGACTGCGAGTTCCTCCTGACCGTCGACCGCGGCGACAAGAACTGGACCGGCAACACCGGCGTCATCACCACGCTGTTCCCGAGGCTGCGGAAGCTGGACCCCGCCCGGACGGCGGCGTTCATCATCGGCCCGCCGATCATGTTCAAGTTCGCCGTCCTGGAGGCCCTCGCGATGGGGCTCCGCAAGAACAGCATCTACTGCTCCCTGGAGCGGCGGATGAAGTGCGGGCTCGGCAAGTGCGGGCATTGCCAGATCCGCAACGTGTACGTCTGCCAGGAAGGCCCGATCTTCAGCTACGCCGAGGTGATGCGGCTGCGGGAAGGAATCTAGAGGCGAGCCGGCGAGACCGGCGGCGCGCGGCCCCGGGACGCCCCGGGCGCCGCCGCACGGAGCACTGATATGTCGGACAAGGTGAAGATTTCGTTCCACGACTTCACGAGCTGCGAAGGCTGCCAGCTCCAGGTGCTGAACTGCGAGGACGAGCTGCTGGACATCCTCGGGCACGTGGAGATCGTCAACTTCCGCGAGGCGATCGACGACCGCCGCGATGATTACGACATCGCCTTCATCGAGGGCGCTTTCACCCGCGAATCCGACCGTGCCCGCCTCGAGCACATCCGCAAGTGTGCCAAGGTGGTGGTGGCGCTGGGCGCCTGCGCCTGCACCGGCGGGCTGAACGTCCTGAAGAACTACCGCGGCGTCGAG
>CAZMDT010000224.1:0-5453 GCA_964564965.1 uncultured Planctomycetaceae bacterium
GCCGAGTTCTGTATCCCGCCCGGCCGGGCCAGCCCGGCGGGACGAAGGCCATCTATCTGGACGCGACCTCACGGCCGCGCTCCGCCCGTCGGCAAGCCTTTCGACTCGCCCGGGGCGAGCGGCCTACCCGCGACCTTGGCCCCGGGCCGGGCCCAGGCGCCGAAGCACCCGCGGTCGCTGCTTGGCCTTGCACCCGGTGGGGTTTGCCTTGCCGGCGACCTCACGGCCGCCGCGGTGCGCTCTTACCGCACCTTTTCACCCTTACCCTTCGACAAGCTCAGGGCAAGCCCTTCACACGCAACGAAGCAGGGCTCGCGGTGAGCCTGTCGAACGGCGGTGTGTTTTCTGTGGCACTTTCCCTGTCCGACTCCGCACAAGGCTTCGTCGGACGGTGGGCGTTACCCACCACCGCGGCCCGGTGGTGCTCGGACTTTCCTCCCGCCGGGGCAAACCCCGGCGAGCGGCCTTCCGCGCAACCGGCGAGTAGCATTATACGGCGCCCGAGGCGCTTCGGGCAACCGCGAACCCCGCCATGGGTGCGGCGGCATTGACTTCGGCCATCGCGCCCGACACAATGGCCCGCGCTCGGCGCCCGCGGGTCCGCAAGGCAAAGGCCGCCCACCAGCATGATCGAAGACAGGCTCCAGCCGGACATCCATGCGCTCATCGAGGCGCGGGACTTCGCCTCGCTGAAGCGGCTGTTGGCGGACATGGAGATTCACGACCTGGCGGAGCTGATCGGGCACCTGGAGGAGGACCTGGCGGTGGCATTCCGCCTGCTGCCGCGGGAGCGTGCGGCGGAGATCTTCGCCAGCCTGGATCTGGAGCGGCAGGAGCACCTCGTTTCGGTGCTGTCGTCGGAGAAGGTCGCCGCGATCGTGAACGACCTGCCCCCGGACGACCGCACGGAGCTGCTGGAGGAGCTGCCGGGCGAGCTGGCGCAGCGCCTGCTGACCGCCCTCCGCGGCGACGAGCTGCGGATCGCCCGGAGCCTGCTGGCCTACCCCGAGGACAGCATCGGGCGGCTGATGACACCCGAATACGTCGCCGTCCGCCCCGACTGGACCATCGAGAAGGTGCTCGCCCACATTCGCAAGGTCGCCCCCACCAAGGAGACCATCAACGTCCTGTACGTCGTCGACGACCACTGGAAGCTGCTCGACGAGGTTCCGCTCGCGCAGATCGTCCTCGCCGAGCCCACCGACACCGTCCGCGACCTGATGGACGAGTCGGTGGCATACCTGAACGCCTCCGAAGACCAGGAGGACGCCATCGACGACTTCAGGAAGTACGACGCCGTCGCGCTGCCGGTGGTGGGCAACAGCGGCGTCCTGGTGGGCATCGTCACGTTCGACGACGTGATGGACGTGGCGGCGGAGGAGGTGACGGAGGACTTCCAGAAGATGGCGGGCATGGCCGCCCTGGAGTACAGCTACTTCGGCACGGGCTTCTGGGGCATGCTCCGCAAGCGCCTCCCGTGGCTCCTGCTGCTGCTGCTGGCGCAGATGTTCACCACGCTGGCGCTCACGAGCTACCACGGCGTGTACCTGTTCAGCGTGCTGGTGGTCTTCATGCCGCTGATCAACTCCCCCGCGGGCAACGCCGGGTCGCAGATGGCCGGGCTGATGATCCGCGGCCTCGCCGTGCAGGAAATGGGCATCGGCGACTGGACCCGCGTCCTCGGGCGCGAGCTGCTCCGCGGGGCCGCCCTCGGGGCCGCCCTCGCCGTCATCGGCTTCGCCGCCGCCTACCTCTTCGCCCCCCTCGTCAGCGCCGATGTCGGCCCCGAGCAGATGCCGCGGATTGCCGTGGCCGTCGCGCTGGCCATCGCGGTCGCCGTCACGCTCGCCAACCTGGTCGGCTCGATGCTTCCGTTCGTGTTCAAGCGTGCGGGGCTGGACCCGGCCGTCACGTCAGGGCCGTTCATCGCCTCGATGATGGACGTGTCGGGGATCCTGATCTACTTCTCGATCGCCACGGCGCTTCTGGCTTGGGTGCTGCCGGGCTGATCGGCTACTTGACGGCGCCGGCGAGGGCCTGCACGGCCTGCGCCGCCTGGTTCTCCGCCTTCAGCAGGTACCAGCTCGCCAGGGCGACGAACGGCGGGGGGTACCCCTTCGGACGGGCCACGACCCGCTTCAGGTGCTCGCCCGCCGCCGGGTCGCCGAGCCGCCCGAGGGTCAGGATCGCGTCGGTGGACAGCTCCTCGTAGGGGCTGTCGAGCAGGGGTCGGGCGAGGTCGCAGGCGGCGCGGCTGTTGGCCTTGAGCAGCCCGGCGGCCACCGCGCGAACCCGCGGGCTGAACCGCTGCGAGAGGATCTCCTTCAGCGCGGCCAGTCCGTCGGCATCGCCGAGGTCCACCAGCAGCGTGGCGGCCCGCGCGGCGCGCACGTGCTCCGGGCGCATCGTCCGGGTGTCCGCCGAGGCGCCCCGGATGATGTCCAGCAGCATCTCCGCGTAGAAGCCGCTGCTGTCCTTGCGGGTTTCCAGGTCGCCGGCGGCGCGGTCGAGCAGGTAGTCGAGGACGATGGGGTGCCCGGCGGCGGCGGCCTGGCGTGCGGGCTTGGCCGCCTCGTTTCCTCCGGCCGACCGCGCCACCTCGAACCGCGCCAGCGCCGCGGCGATTCCCTCGCCGGCGGCCAGCGCCTTCGTCTGGGCGGCCGCGTCCTCCCGCGACGCCAGCAGCCGAAGCAGTTGAACTTGCAGGCTGGGGCTGTCGGCCTCGGCGATGGCCTTGGCGAGCACGGCGGCGGGCTGGGCGTCGACGGCCGCCAGCGCCCCGTAGGCCTTCGCGCGCACGTCCGTCGGGCGGCGCGATTCGGCAACGGCTGCCGCCAGCGGGGCCGCGCCCGCCGGCTTGTCGTTGGCGATCTGCTCCATCAGCAGGGCCACCACGCCGTCGGAGGTTTTGGGGTCGGTCAGGGCCTTCTGGAGGGGCGCGAGCTGCCGCCCGTCGCCGCCGGCCAGCAGCGCCAGGCGCGCCATGGACGCCGTGCCCAGGTCGCCGGAGCCGGTGAGCCGGGCGAGCACCGGCCCCGCGGCGGCGTCCTTGCCCCGGCGGACCAGCTCGCGCGCGGCGAGGCAGCGGAGCATCTCGTCATCGAACCGCGTGACGGCGGTAAGCTGCTCGTCGGTGAGGGCGTTTTGGGCGAGCAGGCTGAGCAGCGCCTCGGCCCGCAGGGCCATCACCGCGTCGGTGTTGAGGCGCTCTCGAAGTGCGGCGTTGGCCGCCGGCGTGCCGGCCCGTCGCAAGGCGAGCGTGGCGAAGAAGCGCCGCTTCTTGTCCTCGCTGCGCGTCATCGCCACCAGCAGCGGCTCCAGCGCCTTGTCCCGTGTCATCGCCAGGGCCGTGAACACCGCGTCGAAGCTCGCCTCCTCGGCCAGCAGCCCCGCCAGCCGCTCGCGGGCGAGCGAGGCGTCCTGCCCGGCGGACGGGGGCGCGGCGGCCCCCGCCGAGGCCACCACAGCCAGCAGCGCCGCGGCCGCCCGGGGGCGGCGCGCCATCGCGCGGGCGCGGGGCGGGCGCGGCGGGGCGGGCGTCGGGGAGGCACTTGCCGGTGGCATCGTCAGGCCGTCGGCGGCGGGGGCGGGGGTGCGGCCGCGGCCGCATGGGCGGCGTCGCCTTTGTAGTCCTCGGCGCGGGGCTCGGGGACGGTCTTGAGGAGCATCTCGATGAGGCGGTCGGTGTTGATCCCCTCCGCATCGGCGTTGAAGTTCGTGAACATGCGGTGCCGCAGGACGGGCCCGGCCACCGCGCGGACGTCCTCGCAGGAGACGTTATATCGCCCGTGGAGCAGGGCGCGGCTCTTGGCGCCGAGGATGAGGTACTGTGCTCCGCGCGGCCCGGCGCCCCAGGTGAGGTAGTCCTTGGAGAACTGTGGGGCGGTGGGGTCGTGGGGGCGGGAGGCCCGGGTCAGGTTCACCGCGTAGTCCACCACGTGCTGCGAGACGGGGATCTTCCGGACGATCCGCTGAAGCGCCAGGATGTCCTCCCCGCTCAGCACCGCCTCCGGCTCGCCGTGGACCTCCATCGTCGTGGTCTTCACGATCAGCCGCTCCTCGTTCCGCGAGGGATAGTCCACCATCACCATGAACATGAACCGGTCGAGCTGCGCCTCGGGCAGCGGGTACGTGCCCTCCTGCTCGATGGGGTTCTGCGTGGCGAGGACGAAGAAGGGCAGCTCCAGGTCGTAGTTGTTTCCGCCGGCGGTGACCTGGTACTCCTGCATGGCCTGGAGGAGGGCGGCCTGCGTCTTCGGCGGGGTGCGGTTGATCTCATCGGCCAGGATGATGTTGGCGAAGATCGGGCCCTTGACGAACCGGAACGACCGCCGCCCGGTCGTCAGGTCCTCCTCGATCACGTCGGTGCCCGTGATGTCCGAGGGCATCAGGTCCGGCGTGAACTGGATGCGGATGAACTTCAGCTTCAGCACCCGCGCGAGCATGGAGATCATGAGCGTCTTGGCCAGCCCCGGCACGCCCACGAGCAGGCAGTGGCCCCGGCTGAGAAGCGCCTGCATCAGCAGCTCGATCACCGCGTCCTGCCCGATGATCACCTTGTGAAGCTCGGCGAGCATCTTCGCCTTCGCCTTGTTGAGGTTCTCGATGATCCGCAGCTCGGCCGGTTGCTTGTGCGCTTCGGTCACGCGTGTGTCTCCTTCGCCAACTCCCTGCTAACCTATCGCAAGGCCGAACGAAAGCGAAGGCCCAATCCTGCCGCCCGCGGCAAGAAAAAGCAAGCGGCGCGTTCGAGATTGTGCTTGACGAATCGGGCGCTATGCTGTAAGATTGCGGGAAAGCGTGGAAGCCAAGCCATTGGAGGCAGATCATGAAGCACGTCGCGTCTGTTGTCTGTAGTTTTGGTATCGTCCTGCTGACCGCGGCGGCCGCCAGCGCTGACTGGCAGGTCACCGACCTCGGGCCGTATGAGGGCATCCCGTACAAACTGTCCGAGGCGGGGGTGATCCTCGGCAAGGTCAGCAGCACGCCGGCCGTCTTCGACCTCAACCAGGCGTCGCCGGCGTGGGTGGACCTCGGCGTCAGCGGCGAGATGCTGTACGGCACGAACACGGGCATCAAGGCATACGGGGGCGACGTGGACGCGTACTTCGTCGGCACCTATGCCCGCAGCAGCTACCAGCAGGCCGGCTTCCTCGCCGAACCGGACGGGACCGTGCACGAGTTCCACATGGGGAACCACACGGTCTTCGAGGACGTGAACGGCTCCGGCGTCGCCGCCGGCTACGAGACCGACTCCGGCAACGTGGCGCTCGTGTACGATCCGACCAACGGGCTTCGCGACCTTCAGACGCTGATCGATCCGACCCCCGGGTGGGATCTGGAGCGCGCCTACACGGTGAACGCCGGCGGGCAGATCGCCGGCTACGGCGAGATCGGCGGGGTCGCGCACGCGTTCCTGGCGACGCCCTCGGGCGGGACGTACGAGTACGACA
>CAZMDT010000225.1:0-5436 GCA_964564965.1 uncultured Planctomycetaceae bacterium
GCGAGTGCGACGTGAGCGAGGGCGGCAAGCTGTGCATCAAGAAGCCCTGGCCCGCCATGATGCGCACCATGTGGGGCGACCACGATCGCTTCGTCGAGACGTACTTCACGATGTTCAAGGACCTGTATTTCACCGGCGACGGCTGCCGGCTGGACGACGACGGCGACTACTGGCTGATGGGGCGGATCGACGACGTGGTGAACGTGTCCGGGCACCGGATCGGCACGGCCGAGGTCGAGAGCGCCCTGGTCAGCCACGACAAGGTCGCCGAGGCGGCGGTGGCGCCCATGCCGCACGAGATCAAGGGCCAGGGGCTCTACGCCTACGTGACGCTGCGTGACGGCGTGGACCCCAGCGATGAGCTGAAGGCGGAGCTGATCAAGCACGTGCGGAAGGAGATCGGCCCGATCGCCACGCCGGACAAGCTCCAGTTCGCCCCGGCGCTGCCGAAGACGCGATCGGGGAAGATCATGCGGCGGATTCTCCGCAAGATCGCCGAGGGCGTCACGGACCGCAGCACGCTGGGCGACGTGAGCACGCTGGCCGACCCGCACGTGGTCGACGCCCTGATCGAAGGCCGCCAGTAGCATAGGTTCACACGACGAGGTGCCACCCCCGCCCGAACGCCGGCGCGGGGGTGGCGCTTGTCTTACCGCTTGCCCGAAGGAGCAACGCGCATGAGCGACCCAAAGGTGATGAACCGCGGCCTCGTGGTCGTCGGGGCGATCCTTATCCAGCTCTGTCTCGGCGCCATCTACGCCTGGAGCGTCTTCACGCCGGCGCTGACGGCGGCGGATCCTGCCGACGTCGCGTCCATCTACACGCCCTCCAGGCTTGGCATGGACGAGGCGAAGTTCGACGCCATGAAGAAAGAGCTCGCCGCGCCGAAGGCCGCGATGAAGAAAGCGGCCAAGGCCGCAGCCCAGGCCGGGAAGGAGCATGGCGAGGACTCCGCGCAGCACCAGGCGGCGAAGGCCGCGGCCGATGCCACCCGGAAGGCCTCGCTCGCGGCGATGGACGGCATCGCCGCCGCGTACGGCATCAAGGACACGATCGACGGGCTCCGGTACGGCTTGAGCAAGACGCAGACGCAGGCGATCTTCTCGGCCGGGCTGGCGCTGTTCGCGGTGGTGATGGTGCTGGCTGGGCGGATGATGCCCAAGGTCGGCCCGCAGAAGCTCGCCCTCGCCGGCGGGCTGGTGCTCGGCGTGGGCTACCTGCTCGCCGGGGTAACGAGCCCGGGCAACTTCTGGTCGACGTTCCTGTTCGTCGGCGTCATCGGCGGCAGCGGCATCGGGCTGGCCTACGTGGTCCCCATCGCCGTCGGCATGAAGTGGTTCCCCGACAAGAAGGGGATGATCACCGGGCTGGCGGTGGCCGGCTTCGGCTTCGGGGCGCTGCTGTGGGTCAAGCTCGGCGGGCGCATCGGCTCGATGACCATGCTCATCGGGCACGTCGGCCTCGGCACCACGTTCGTGGTCTACGGCCTCGCGTTCCTCGCCCTGTGCGTGGTCGGCGGGCTGTGGATGAAGAACCCCCCGCCCGGCTGGGCGCCGCCCGGCTGGGCGCCGCCGAAGGCCGCCGCGACCGGCAGCAAGCCCGTCGCGGGCACGGTGGATTTCACCAGCGGACAGATGCTCGCCATGCCCCAATTCTACATGATCTTCTTCTGCTTCATGGTCGGCGCCGGCGCCGGCCTGATGTCGATCGGCCTGATGAAGCTCTTCCCGGGGCAGGCGCTTGAGGCCGCCGGGAAGTCCGCCGCCGAGGCCAGCGCCATCGCCGGCACGGCCATGGCCGTGTTCTACTCCCTGGCCAACGGCATCGGGCGCATCGCCTGGGGCATGCTGTCCGACAAGATCGGGAGGAAGACCTCCATCTGCGTGATGCTGGCGACGCAGGGCGTGTTCGTGATCCTGTTCCAGTGGATGGCCGACACGCCGGCAACGCTGTACCTGTTCGCCGCCCTGATCGGCTTCAACTTCGGCGGGAACTTCGCCCTGTTTCCGACGATCACGGCTGACACGTTCGGAGCCAAGTACATCGGGCAGAACTACGCGTGGGTGTTCCTGTCCTACGGCGTGGGCGGCATCTTCGGGCCGATGCTCGGCGGGGCGCTCGGCGACGTGGGCAATTTCCCGCTGGCGTTCACGATCTGCGGCGTGCTGGTTCTCGTGGCGGCCGGCGTCATCGCGATGGTCCGGCACCCGCATCACGTACCAGCGGCCGTTGCCGAGGCCGGCGAGACGCCGCTGGAGATCGAAGCCGAGGGGGAGGTCGACGGCGCCGCCCGGGAGCCCGACGAGCAGAAGTAAGCCGCGCCCCGGACGCGGACACTCGGAAATCGAAACGCCCCGCCGTTGCATCGACGGGGCGTTTCCGCATAATTGCCGAAGCCGCAATACCGCGGGACACCAGGAGATCGCACCGATGGCCGCCGACTTCCGACTCGGGATCCAGAGCTACTGCTTCCGCAAGTTCCAGCCGCTTCCGAAGCTCGTTGAGGTCCTCAAGACATGCGGTCTGAAGTACCTTGAGCTTTGGCCCGGGCACCTGAACGTCGAGACGCCCGCCGAGGGGCTCGCCGCCCAGCTCGACGCCGTCCGCCGGGCCGGCATCAGCATCGACTCGGCCGGGGTGTTCCGCTTCACGGCCGACGAGGCGGCGAACCGCA
This sequence comes from uncultured Planctomycetaceae bacterium, assembly GCA_964564965.1. GTDB lineage: Bacteria > Planctomycetota > Phycisphaerae > SM23-33 > SM23-33 > CAZMDT01. The sequence continues at coordinate 2,675 of CAZMDT010000225.1, forward strand.
GGATTTTCGACTACTGCAAGGCGGCCGGGGCGAAGGCCATCACGGCCGACCCGGACGGCGACGAGGGGGCACTGGCGGTCTGCGAGAAGCTGTGCGAGGAGTACGACGTGTTCCTGGCGGTCCACAACCACGGGCGGCGGCACCGCTACGGGCACTATGACCAGCTCGACGCGATCTTCGCCCGCACGGGGCGGCGGATCGGGCTGTGCCTCGACACCGGCTGGGGCATCGACGCGGGGCTTGACCCGCTCCAGGCAGCCCGTAAGTATCGCGACCGCCTGCACGGCGTGCATCTGAAGGACTTCGTGTACAACGCCTTCGGACAGGCGAGGCGGGACATGATCACCGGCACGGGCTACTTCGATTTGCCCGCGTTCATCAAGCTGCTGAGCGACTTCGACTATTCCGGCGCCCTGGCCATCGAGTACGAGGGCAATGCTGACAATCCCGTCGACGAAGTGAAGGCCTGCGTCAAGGCCGTGCAGGACGCCATCGCCGCCCTATAGGCTGTCGGTCGTGACGGCCCGCGAGAGCCCGCGGCCGCTCTCGACGGCCGTCGCGCGCCGTTGCCCCTTCAACGCCTCCATGCGATTGACGACCGAGCCGGCCTTCCGGACCTTTCGGCCGCGCGACACAATGTCTACAATCTCGCGGTTGGCGCTCCGCGGGAATCGCGGGCCCCGCGTCCGAAAGCAGCAACGCACATGGACACGACGACGCTTCATCGTAAAGTGATGGCCGGATACCAGGGGTGGTTCAACACGCCCGCCGACGGTTGCGGGATGGGCTGGCGACACTACGCCAAGCGGGACGCGCGGGAACTGACGCCCGAGACCTGCAAGTTCGACGTCTGGCCCGATACCAGCGAGTTGGACGACGACGAGCTGTGCGAGACGGGCTTTTGCCATGCCGACGGCACGCTGGCCCGGCTGCCGAGTTCCTGCAACCGCAAGACCGTCCTGCGACACTTCCGCTGGATGCGCGAGTACGGCCTCGACGGAGTGTTCGTCCAGCGGTTCTACCCCTACTGCGCGGAGCGACAGCGCTTCAGCCATATGCTGAAGGTGTTGGACTACTGCCGGGAGGGCGCCCGCCTGCACGGGCGCGTGTACGCGATGATGTACGACCTGAGCGGCATGCACGGCGACGACTGTGCGGCCGTCATCGACGACTGGAAGCGGCTGCTGGACGAGACGGCGCTCGTGGACGACGAGATGTACCTCCACCACGACGGGCGTCCGGTCATAACGGTGTGGGGGCTGGGCTTCACCGACCGGCCGGACTACACCTGGGCCGACTGCATGCCGCTGGTGGAGTATCTGAAGGGCTGGGGCGCGACGGTGATGCTTGGCGTCCCCACCGGCTGGCGCGAGCAGCCGCAGGAGCACCTGCGGGAAGACGGCGCAGAGCGGCCGATCGTCCGCTGCTTCGACTGCGTCGAAGACCCCGCGATGCTCGACGCCCTCCAAGTCGCCGACATCATCCTCCCGTGGTCCGTGGCGCGGGCCGAGACGCTCACCGGCGCCGAGCGGCTGGCGCGCGGCTTCTGGACGCCGGACATGCAATGGTGCCGGCAGCGCGGGCTGGAGTACATGCCGGTCGTCTATCCCGGGTTCAGTTGGCACAACGCCCGCCCGGACGCGCCGCTCGACCGCGTGCACCGGCGCCAGGGCGCGATGCTCTGGAAGCTGTACTACGAGGCCGTCCGCGCCGGGGCGACGATGGTCTATCAGGCGATGTTCGACGAGCTGGACGAGGCGACAGCCATCTTCAAGTGCATCGCCGACCCGCCCGGCGGCGAAGGGCGGTTCATTGACCTCGAGGGCGTCGCGAGCGATCATTACCTGAAGCTGGTGGGCGAGGCCGGCCGGATGCTGCGCGGCGAGATCCCGCTTCAGGAACAATGCCCGCTGGTCGGCTGACGTCGGCGACGGATCGACGGTAGGAAACCGGGTGCTCCACTTGTGAATCGTCCGGGCACGAGTGGCCAGAATATGATCGGCACTCTAACGCAACTCGTAACATGACCTTCAGGAGGCACAACGATGCATGATCCCGTGATTCGCCTGTCGCCGGCCGGAATCGGCGGTGTTCTTATGGTGGTCTGTGGCCTTGCCGCGGGGTCTCACGCCGCGGAACTGCCGGAGCCGGGCTTTCCGCAGTCGGCCGGTGCGCAGTTGAAGACGCACAACTTCACGCCCACGGTGCTCGACCAGGTCCACAAGCTGGGCTTCCGGATCGTTCGGCGCGGCTTCTACTGGAACTCCGTGGAGAAGGAGAAGGGCGTTTACACCTTCAACGACTACGACGCGACCATGGCGCACGCCAAGAAGCTCGGCATCACCGTCGTGGGCGTCCTGTTCGGGGGCAACAAGCTGTACGAGGACGACGGACAGGGCGGCATCCAGACCGAGGCGGGCCGGCAGGGATTCGCCGCCTTCGCCGCGGCCCTTGCCGAGCACTACAAGGGCCAGAATGTGCTGTGGGAGCTGTGGAACGAGCCCAACGTCCGCACCTTCTGGCGGAAGGACGGCAAGCACAACTCCGACGAGTTCGCGCACGAGTACACCGATCTGGCCAAAGCGGTGGTCCCGGCGATGCTCAAGGCGGACCCCGATTGCTTCGTGATGGCCGGGTCGGTCTCGAACTACTGGCAGCCGTCGTATGAGTGGACGGAATTCTGCTTCAAGAGGGGAATCCTCAAGACCGGCATCCGCGCCTGGTCGGTGCATCCCTACGGCGTGAAGACGCCGGAGGAGTTC
>CAZMDT010000226.1:0-1659 GCA_964564965.1 uncultured Planctomycetaceae bacterium
TCAGTCTCATGTCGTGGCGTCTTCCTTAACGCACAGCATCCTGTGCCGCTCCGTGGCGCAGGCGGCGCCGCCCTGCCGTCATCCGGGCGAGCCCGCCGACATGCCGCTTTCGTAGACTCTCTGGACACTCGGGGCCGGCTGCAAGACCAATCTCGCCGGAATGTCATCGTCCTTGCACATCTGGTGCAGCGCGCTGACGACCTCGCCGTAGGTGAGCTCCAGGCCCATGATCTTGCCCTCCTCGTCGTACTGGGCGCGGGACCCGAGCGTCCGCACGAGGTCGCTGACGAGGAAGCCGATGTGGAACGGCGGGGTGAGCGACGACCGGCGCGGAATCCGCCGCATCACCGTCAGCCCGTCCTCGCCCTCGCGGGCGCTGACGACCACGCTGTCGTCCGGCATCGCGAAAAACACGGGCTGACGCACCGGCATGCCCCGCCCGAACAGGACGATCTTCTGCCGGCCGGTCTGGGTGGCGTAGATCACGTCGGCGCGGTCGGAATCGACGATGTCGAGCCGGAACTCGCCCGGGCCGACGTCGATGGTCTGCACGCTGCGCCGGTCGCCGATGCGGGCGAGGGCCTCGTACGCGGCCACGCGGACGCGCTCGTTCGTGTCGTTCAGCAGTTTCCGCAGCGGCCCGAGCGAGCGGACGACCCCGCGGTGGGCGCCAAGCTCCTCGATGGCCGCCAGTTGAAGCTCCGTGTCCTTCGACGCCGTCAGCGCGATGAGCACGTCGCCGGCGGACAGGTCGCCCAGGCGCAGCCCCGTCGCCGCCGCATACAGCGCCACCTGCTGATTGGGCGAGGTGTACGACCGGCGGACGACGGGCCGGGCCGCCTCCCCGATCGCCTCCCACACGAGCGCCAGCTCGCGGTGGTCGGCCCCCGGCTCCTCGATCGCCGTGCCGATCCGCTCGGCCAGAATCTCATCCACCCCCTGGCCCGTCCGCAGCGGCAGGTGCATCACCAGCTCCAGGAAGTGCGTGTAGTCGTCCCGGTGCTCCGGCGGAATGTTCAGCGCGATCTCCGAGCGGCTCCTCGCCTCGGCCACCCGGTCGCTCTGCGAACGCGGGAACCGCTGGTTGATCCGCCGCTCAATGACCTGTGCCCGCGAGAAGTCCGGGCGGCGGAGCTGGAGCCGTACGGGCCGGGCCAGCGTGATCCTCCCGCCGCCGATGATCCGCCCCTCGCGAAGGTGCGGCGCCTGGCCGGTGTCGGTGGGGTCGAGGAACGGGTTGACGAAGATGGCCCCGCCGGCCTCTGCCCAGGCACGCGTGGGCCCGCCCGGCATCGCCGCGCCCCCCACGGCCATGTGCAACGGCATGTCCAGCAGCACCCCCCCCACAAGGCTCTTCGTGCTCGTCTGGGGCAGGGCGCGAACGAACAGGTCGAAGTGCGTTCCGACGGGCGCGCCTGGCGGCATGGTGCCGGCGATGAGCACGACGGCCGTGCCCGGGTCCTCCAGGAGCACGCTGGGCGTCACGCCCTCGGTGCCCTCCTGGTACCGCCCGAGCCGCTCCTTGAGAATCTTCTCGACGAGGTACTTCCGGACGTGCGGGGGCACCTCGGAGGATCCCTTGTCGCCGAGCCCGACGACGAGGCCGTAGTTCTGAACGACCATCTCGCCCGCGCCGGCGAGCACGGCGTTCTCGGCGAC
>CAZMDT010000226.1:1669-5396 GCA_964564965.1 uncultured Planctomycetaceae bacterium
GTCGGCCCCCGACCCGAGCGGCCAACGGCAGTCGGAGCACGGCGTTCTCGGCGACCGTCCCGGCGACGTACAGGGGCAGCGCCTGCGCCGTGCCGGGCGCCGCCGGGCCGTTCGATGCGGGCGTCGGCCCGTCGAAATCACACCCGCCCAGGGCAGCGCATAGCTGCACGGCAACCGCCAACGGCCGAAGTGCTTTCCTCGGCATGCTGCGTTCTACCTTGCGTGGATTATCGGACCTTCCTCTTGAGACGCTTGAGGATTTATGCCCCATGGATGGATCAGTCCATACGCGGGTGTCCGCCCGCGCGTCGGGGCTAGTCGAAGATCGGCCGGGCAGGACGATCGGAACCGGGCTCCGGCAGCGGGACCGGCTCGCGGCCCGGGCGCGTCGGCGCCCCCGTCCTGCCGAACCGCCGCCTCATCTCCTCGGTGAGTTCCGGGACGACAACAGGTTGCCCCGGCCTCAAACGCAGCGGGTCCAGGCCCGGGTTCGCCTCGGCGATCACCGGCCAGTACTTCCCGTCGCCGTACATCTTGAGCGCCACCGTCCAGAAGCCGCTGTCGTCCTTCTTGATAAAATATCGCTTGACGCCGCCCTCGACGACGGTGTTCCCCCCGACGCCGGCCGGGCTGGTCGTGCCCCGCACCGGCCGCGGAGGAATCACCAGCGCCGTGCCGGGGCGCATCGCCGTGGGCTCAACGTTGGGGTTGGCGCTGGCGATGACCCGCCAGAGCGACCCGTCGCCGTAGACGTTCTCGGCGATGCCCCAGAGGCCCTTGTCGTCGGTCCTCTTGACGTGGTAGGTTCCGGCGCGGACGGCGGTGGGTGCCACGTCGCTTCCGCCGGTCGCCGCGGCGGCGCCCGCGCCCGCCGACCTCGGCAGCGGCGGAACGCGCAGCTCCATGCCCACCCTCAGCCGGCGCGGATCGACGTCCGGATTGGCCTTGGCGATCACCGGCCAGTCAGCCCCGTTGCCGTACATCTTCTCCGCTACCGTCCAGAAGCCCTGGTCCCCCGCCTGCACGAAGTACGTCCGTTCCTTCTGCGTATCGTCGGCGACCTCGACAACCGTGGTGCGGTCCGGCGGCCTCACCGTTACCGTCGTGCCGGCGCCGCCGTCCCGCACGCCCAGGGCCGAGGTGTCTCGGGCACCAAGGTCAACGGTCTCCACCTCGGCCGACACGATCAGCGAGGAATCGCCCGTGTCCGCCGGCGCCGCCCCCGCCGAGCTGTCCAGAGGCTGACGCAGCCCGCTGGCGGTGCCTTCGCTCGCCGCGGCTTCCGTGCCCGAGCCGGCGCTCGTATCCCCGGCAGCCGTCGCGTTGTCCGTTACCCCGCCCGAGGCGACGTCTGTGTCGTCGGCCAGGTCGCTTGTCCCGGTGTCGGCGGGCGATCCGGTCTCGGCCGACGGCTCGCCGGTCTGGCCGGGCTGGCCGCCCTCGGCGGGCGCCTGTGCCTGAAGGCTCTGCCCCGGCGGCGGCTCCGGCGTCGTCTTGACCTCCGAGCCGAGGTCGGCGAGCACCACGTAGATCACCGCCACCACCGCGATGAACAGCCCCGCGGCTATGCCGATCTTGAGTTCCGTACGCATCGTCGCTCCTCCCAAAGAGCAACCCGCACGCCCGATGAGTGGCAGGCTTCTTCATTATCCGCGCGCGGGCAGCCGAGGCAACCGAATTATGCCGGCTCCCGCGCTTCGCCCCGCGCCCTGCCGCTGTTCACGCTTCAGCCCCGGCCGAGAGGATGCCCGCCAGGTCGGCACTGGTCAGCCGCAGCTCCTGACGCAGGGCCCTGACGGTCAGCCAGTCGGCGGATGCGAGATGCTCGACTCCAGACTTGGGATCGCCCGCCGGCGCCGGGGACGCAAGAGCGCCCGCAGCTTCATCGGCAGACGACGCACGGGGCGCAGGAGATCGCCGCGCGGCGGCGCTACGGCAGGAGGCGCCGCTCGCGCATCCAGCGGAGCGTGGCCTCGACGCCCTGCTCCAGCGTGAAGGGCAGGTCGCCCGTGATCTCGCGCGTGGGCCCAAGCGGAAGGCCCGCGGTGTCCGTCCGCATGTTCGACAGGCGGAACAGCGTCAGCGGCGGGTTCCGCATGCCCAGCCGCTTCAGCACGCTCCCCCCCGCCGCCGCCAGCAGCGCCAGCGGAGCGGGAATCGCCCGGACCGGGCGGCGCCCCAGCTTCGCGGCGATGAGGTCGGCCCAGGCGCGGATCGTGCACGGGTGGTAATCGGCGAGGTAGAACGTTCGGCCGTTGACGCGTTGCTGGTCGGCGGCAAGCAGGCGAGCGATCTGGAAGACGGTGTTGCCGACGTAGCCGAAGCTCTTGGGCGGGTCGGCCCGGCCGGGGTGGAGGTATCGCCCCCGCGCGACGGCCGAAAAGAAGCCGCGATACGGCACGTGGAACCACGGCCCCCAGATGGAGGAGAGCCGGACGATGCACCAGCAGCAGTGCAAATCCGCCTGGCGGACGAGCTGCTCGCCGAGGACCTTGCTGCGCCCGTAGAGGGTGTCGGGGCAGGCGTCCTCGGTCGAGCGCGGGCGGTAGCCGCTGGGGCAGACGAGCCTGGTGGAAGCGAAGATCGCCCGGCGGACGGACGGCTGGGCGCGGATGGCGGCGACGACGTTCTCCACGCCGGTGGTGTTGGCGGCATAGTCGGCAAGGTCGCCGGTCTCGACGAGGTCGGTCCGCGCGGCGAGATGGACGACGGCCGTCGGGGCGAACACGGCGAACGCCTCGCGCAGGGCCGGCGCGTCCAGGATGTCCGCCCGGCGGAAGACCGCCTCGTGGGCCGGGCTCCGCGGCGGCTGCACGTCGAGGCTCGCGACGGCCGCCCCCGAGGCGAGGAAGTGCTCCACCACGTTCGTGCCGACGAACCCCGACCCGCCGGTGACCAGCACGCGGGAGCCGGGATTGCCTGCGTCATCCATGGCGGGAAAGGTGGGCCCCTTCGGGCGTCACGACTGTTCCGGATAGTATGTCCAGTAGCCGGACATGCGCTTGGACGTGTAGCCGCCCGTGCTGGCGTGCTGGAGCGGGTGGCTATCGCGCTCAGCATACGGGCCGATGTAGAACTCGCCCAGCGGCAGGCCGGTGCCCGCGCCGATCAGGCCCGGCGGCGTGCGGCCGAAGTGCTCCCGCCACCATCGCTCCGAGTAGAACAGCGCCACGTAGTCCGTCCCGACGCACTCATCGGTGAACAGCCACCCCTCCTCCGCGAGCCTCGGCCAGATGTGACGCACGCACGCCGCGAGGCTGGCCTCGAGGTCTACGTCGAGAAAGGCCAGCAGGACCGGCTCATCCAGCGCGGGCAGCGTCTGATCGAACCAGCCCGGCACGAACTCGCAGCACTCGATCGCGCCGTGCCGGCGGATGTTGGCCTTCACCTCCGCCAGCGTGCCGGCGTAGTCGCCCTTGCGATAGAACCGGGCTTCGCGGTCGCCGGGTGCGCCTTCAGGCAGGCCCTCAAATGAATCGAAGATGCGCAGCGTGCGGCCGACGATCCGGCAGACGAGCGACAGATTGGCCGCGCTGCCGCCCTTCCACGTGCCGCACTCGACGACGATGCCGGGCACGTCGGGGGGCGTTTCGAGGAGCTTCAACGCCATCGCGAGGTGAGCCTTGAAGGACGTGCCGGTGGGGATGCGCAGCGTGTTGAGGAGCATCCGCAGGCCCAGCCGCAGCTTGCGCAGCCACGTCATGCCGTAGCACGGCTGCATCCGCCT
>CAZMDT010000227.1:0-5378 GCA_964564965.1 uncultured Planctomycetaceae bacterium
CGAGAGCACCGACATCGTCTTCCCCTCGCCTGCGGACGGCAAGCCGTACCACGTCGGGGGCGACAACGGGTGCCTCGCCCGCCACATGACGGTCGAGCCGGGCTGCCAGGGCTGGCTGAAGTCGATCCGCGTGTACGGCAACGTGTGGCTGAAGGACGGGGGTTCGTGGCACGGCATCCAGCCGCGCGGCGCGAAGAACACGTTCATGCGGAACGACGCGGCGAAGGTGAACATGGCCGACAACAAGATCGCGCTGAACCGCCCGCCGGACCGGTCGATCGAGTGGATCGGCACGTGGAGCCTGGGGGACGAGCTGGACCTGTTCTCGGGGGTTTTCATCGTGGCGCCGGACAGCACGTTCATGCCGGGCGACCGCTCCACGCAGCACATCTACCCCGACGCGAAGCTGGTGCTCACGAGCGGCTCGGCGTTCTACAAGCGGGCCAACCAGTACTATGACGACGACATGGAGATCGTCGGCGAGGTGCTGGCGGGCACGCCGGAGCGCCCGCTGACGAAGGACGCCACGCTGGGCCTGTCCTTCAAGGCCAAGGACAAGATCGACCATCCGCGGTTCAAGAGCAGCGACCGCGGCCTGATCGTCTACAAGGAAGGCCGGCTCGCCGTCTACAGCGCCGACCCGACCACCGCCCGCCTGGTTTTCATGTGCCCCCGCCTGCCGGCCAGCAGCGGCGGCGACCTGGTGCCGCAGGCGGTCCGGAAGATGCCGCACGGCATCGACATGGTCCTGCTGGGGAAGGTGGAGTTCAACGGCGTGCAGTTCAACGACGTGCTCAAGGGCGGCATCATCATGCCGGACCCCGCGGCCCGCAAGGCTTGGCAGAACGTCACCTTCGGCAAGGGCAACTTCGCCAAGGAGCAGGAGCTGTTCGCCGGGTACGCCGGCCGGATGGACATCAAGATGAAGGACACCGGCATCGCCGCCGGACTCGCCAAGGCCGCCAGGGAAGGCCAGCAGAAGAAGCCGAAACCCGAAGGCGACAAGCCCTGACAGCGAATCCGCGCCCGACCACGCCCGCCGGCCGGTACGGAGCCCCCGAATGCGTGCCCTATGCAAGCCCCTGGCGACGGTGGCGCTCGCGGCCTCGCTGGCCCTGCCCGCCCACGCGCTGGTCAACCCCCAGCTTCAGCCCATCGACCTCTACGAGCGCTTCAACGCCGTCGTGGCACTTCGCGTGACCGCCATCGACGACGAGGCGCGGACGGTCACCCTCGCCGTGACCCGGATCTGCAAGGGCCGGTTCGCCCCCCGGGAAGTCGTCATCGCGCTGGCCGAGGATGATGAGAAAGTCCGCACGGCCTTCGAGGAGCTCATCTGGGAAGGGCAGACCCTCGTCGCCTTCGTCGGCAAGCCGCGCCGCACCCACGAGGGGGAGCTGCTGTTCTACGCCGGCAGCGGCCGCTGGCAGGTCGGCGCCCTCGAGCGACTCGATGACATGTCCGCCTGGCGCTGGACCGAAGACCTCGGCAACGGGGACATGTTCGGCACCTTCAACGGCGCGGCGGAGCGGCTGGTCGAGATGATGTCGGACATGGCGCGGGGCAGGTATTACCACCCGGCCGTTCCCCTCTGCCAGTTCAGGCCCGACCTGGAGATCGACACGCTGCCCCGGCCGGTCCGCGGGGTGGCGCTGTACGACGTGGACGGCGACGGCGATCTCGACGTCTACGCCTGCTCAGAGGGCGGGGACCGGGCCTACCTGCAGACCTCGCCGCTGAAGTTCACCGACAGCACGGCCGAACTGGGGCTGGCGGGCCTGGCGAGCGCGAGCGTCAGCTTCGCCGACGTGAACGGCGACGGGCGGGCCGACCTCCTGGCCGGCGGGGCGATCCGCCTCGGCGAGAACAAAGGCTTCGCGAGGTCCGCCCTCCTGCCCGCGGCCGCGGGGGAAAACCTCAAGTGCGCCGCGTTCGTCGAGCTCAACGGCGACGGTTGGCCGGACGTGGTGATCTCAAAGGCCGGCGGCGGGCTGACCGCGTGGCTGAACCAGGGCGGGCGGTTCGTCGAGGCGACGGCCCGGCTTGGCCTCGACAGCGACGACTGCGGCGCCGGCGGCAACGGCTTCTTCTTCGCCGGCGACTGGAACGGAGACGGGCGCACCGACATCTTCTATGCCGTCCGCAAGGGCCTGCTCCTGCTTCAGGACGAGCAGGGGCGGTTCAGCCCCTCCCCGCACCGCCTCCAGTTCGACTTCAAGACCGGCGGCGACAGCCAGGGGCTCACGGGGGCCGGCTGCTTCGCGCCGCTGTGGCGACCGGACGGGCCGGACCTGATCTTCTCCTCGGAAGCGAGCGTCAACTTCGTGGTGAACGTCGAGGGGCAGATGCAGGACATGTCCGGCTACGGCAACGAGATCACGGAAACGAGCTTCGGGCTGCTGCCGGTCGTCGCGGAGGACCTGAACGCCGACGGGAACGTGGACCTCTACGCCGGCAGCCGCCTCGCCGTGCCCAACATGCTCTACACCAACCGCGGGTACGGCTCGTTCATGACGCCGCACAAGTACAAGCCCGAGGCCTTCCCCGGGGCGGCGCACCAGAAGGGCGCCTGGGGCGTGGCCGCGGGCGACGTGGACGGCGACGGTGCCAACGACATCCTGCTGGGCGCCCCGGACGGCCGCCTCACGCTCATGATGAACGACACGCTCTCGCTGCGGCAGCCGAAGGAGCACGCGGCGTACCACGACCGGAAGCTCGAGGGGGCGAAGATCGTCTCCGTTCGCGTCTCCGGGAAGCGGGGCGTTGTGGGCGCCGACGTCCGGGTGGTGGACGCTTCGGGCGAGGTCGCGGGGCGCCGCGTCATCGGCGCGAACATCGCCACCGGCTGCCGCGGGCCCGACACCGTCAACCTCGTCGTGCGAGAGCCGGGCCCGTATGAGGTCCGCGTGCGATACTCCGACGGCTTCGAGCGGGTCTGGCCCGTCGATCTGTCCGGCGGCGGGCGTCGCACGCTGCTCGAGGCGGACCGGGATGCCCCCGCCCCTGCCATGCCCGCCGCATCCGCCGGGCCCGCCGGCGGGGACGCCGCGCCCGCGAACAACCCCTTCCCGGGCTGGGGATACGCCGTCGCCGCGGGCGCGGTCGCCCTGGCCGCGCTCCTGGTCGGGTTCGCCATCCGCAGGCGGCGCACCTCGCGCGGCCGGCCCCCCGGATGATGCCCCCCACGCCGCGCGGTCGGGGCCGCGGACCCGCGGGCGGACGGCGCCCCACGGCATCTCGTCCCCTCGGAGAGCATGTCAGGGTCGTCGGACTACGGGGCGAATTCCTCGGCCAGTGCCATCGCGATGTCCGCCCATTCCCACAGGCGCCGCGCCCCGGGCGTCGCAAGCCGGCGATGTGCCCGCCGGTGCCCGACAGTGGCGTGTTGACTCCTGAGCCCCCGGACTTCATGATCGGGCGCAAAGGGACGATTGAGCCATGCACCGGGACGTTTGCCTGCTCCCGCAGCCGCGATCCATCGAACCCCTTCACGGCGAGCTTGCCGTGGAACCCCCGCCCGGCGGGGGCCTGCTGCCCGACGTGTCCGGTTGGGCACTGGACCGGCGGATCGATCCTGCGGCCGTGCCGCACGCCCAGGGCTACCGGCTGACCGTTCGGCCGGAGGGGATTCGCCTCGAGGCCGCCGACGAGGCGGGCGCGTTCTACGCCCTCCAGACGCTGAGGCAGCTTGCCGCCTGGCAGGCCGACCGGCAGCGGCTGCCCTGCGTGTGCGTCGAGGACTGGCCGGACTTCCCGGCGCGGGGGGCGATGCTCGACATCAGCCGCGACAAGGTCCCCACGATGTCGACGCTGTTCGACCTGGTCGACCTGCTCGCCTCGTGGAAGATCAACCAGCTCCAGCTCTACACGGAGCACACGTTCGCCTACGCCGGGCACGAGGCGGTCTGGCGCGACGCCTCGCCGATGACGCCCGATGAGGTCGAGCAGCTCGACCGCTTCTGCCGCCAACGGTTCGTGGAACTCGTGCCGAACCAGAACTCGTTCGGGCACATGGAACGCTGGCTCAAGCACGACGCCTACGCACGCCTGGCCGAGATCGACGGGCCCTTGCGCGCGCGCCGGGGCAGCACCCCCCACCAGCCGGCCACGCTGTGCCCCCTCGACCCCGGCTCACTCCATCTGCTCGAAAACCTGTACGCCCAACTGCTGCCCCATTTCACCAGCCGGATGTTCAATGTGGGGTGCGACGAAACCCGGCAGCTCGGCCAGGGGCGAAGCCGGCAGGCCTGCGAGTCACGCGGCGTCGGCCGCGTCTACCTCGACTTCCTGAAACAGATCCACCGCCTTGTCCAAGACCACGGCCGGACCATGCAGTTCTGGTGCGACATCATGGACCAGCACGCCGAGCTGCTTGACGAGCTGCCCCGCGACGCCATCGCCCTGGAATGGGGGTACGAGCCCCGGCATCCCTTCGGGCAGCGCGGGCGCCGGCTGGCTGAGTCGGGGCTTAGGTTCTACGTCTGCCCGGGGACGTCGTCCTGGAACAGCATCGGCGGCCGTACGGCAAACGCGATGCTGAACCTCCGCGCCGCCGCGGAGCAGGGCCGGCAGGCCGGCGCCGAGGGGTTCCTCATCACCGATTGGGGTGATCATGGCCACTGGCAGCCCCTGCCGGTCTCGTACCTCGGGTTTGCCCACGGGGCCGCCGTGAGCTGGTGCGCCGACGCCAACGGTGACGTGGACATCGCCGAGCGCCTCGACCGCTACGCCTTCGCCGACAGCGCCGCCGTGATGGGGCAGTTGGCCCTGGACCTCGGCAACGTGTACCGGCGGGCAGGCGGGATGCTCCGCAACCGGAGCCTCCTGTGCCACATGCTACTGCGCCCCCGGGCCGCGCTCCGCGACGATCCCAAGGCGACGGCCGACGGCGCACCGACCGTCGAGCACATGCGGGATGTCCGCGACGACATCGACGGAATCCTCGCCCGCCTCGCCGAGGCCCGCATGTCGCGCCGGGACGCCGGGCTCGTGCGCGACGAGTTCCGATTCGCCGGCGAGCTGATGCGGCACGCCGCGGCCCTGGGCGAGGCCCGGCTGGCCGGGGCGCCCGAAGCGCAGGTCCACGAGCTGCCGGCCCGGGTGCGGCAGGAGCTTGCCGCCGACCTCCGCAGGCTCATCGGCGCCCTCCGGGAAACCTGGCTGGCCCGCAACCGGCCCGGGGGCCTGAAGGACAGTGTGGCCCGGCTGGAACGCCTGCTGAAGCTGTATGGCGGGTAAGTTCCGGCAAGTTCCGGGGACACCATGCCGGGGGCCTCAGGGACATCATCCCGGGAGTCTCAGGAACGCCATGCTGAACAACTGTTGACGTGGCCTCGGGCCGTGAGATAGGGTTCCTCATGCCAGGGATCGCCGGGATC
>CAZMDT010000228.1:0-5346 GCA_964564965.1 uncultured Planctomycetaceae bacterium
TGCCCGCGACGGTGTCGATGTCGATGACGAGCGAGGCGTCGGCGCCGGCGAGCGTGAATCCGCCGACGGTGAACGTGCCGACCAGTCCCGCCGCCGCCCCCGGCTCGAGCGCCGCCGCCGTGGCGTCGCCGTTGCCGATGGTGACGGGGCCGCTGACCGTGCCGTCCCCGCCGAGCGTGCCGTCGGGCACGCCGACGGCGCCGGGGCCGGTGCCCGAGCCCGCGACGTTGTTGACCAGCAGCGTCCCGGCGAGGACCGTCGTTCCGCCCGCGTACGTGTTGTTGCCGGTGAGGCAGACGATGCCGGCATCCTCCTTCTTCAGGCTCCCCGTGCCGCCCCCGCCGTCCTCGACGATGTTGCCGGTGAAGTCCACACGCGCTGCCGCCGGCGCCGTGACGACCAGGTCGGCCATGTCGTTCTGTCCCACATTGATCGTGCCGGAGAACGTGCTGGTCGTCGTCTGCGTGTCGGCCGCGCCCAGGACCATCATGTCGGCGTACGAATCGTTGCGCGGGTTCAGGTCGATGTCGCGCCCGACCTCGTACGCGCCGTCCGTCAGGATGTACATCCTCTCCATGACCTTGGCGCCGTCGCCGAATTCGACCGCCGAGGAGCCGTTGCCGAACGCGCCGTCCTGGTTGACCAGCGCGTCGGTCTGGAGGATGAGCTTGGTGTAGTCCCCGACCTTGCTGCGCCCGCGGATCATCGTCGTGCCCGTGTAGCTGTGGTCGCTGGTGAGGGTCCAGGTCGACTTGGCGTTGGGGTACCACCGCCAGCTCAGGTTGCCGGAGATCGTGCCGGCGATCGTCGCCGACGACCGGCCGTCTCTGACCCTGACCGTCACGTGGTTGGCCAGGTCGGAGTTCGTGATCTCCCCGTTCGCCTGAAGGTCGACGTAGGCCGGGTCGAAGGTGCTCTTGGCACCGTTCAGATCAAACGTGCCGTCGGCGATCTCCAGCGTCCGGTTGTTCTGGCTTCCCATGCCGGCCATGCCGTCGCCGACCCATCCGCCCGCCGACTCGGCGAAGACCTTCACCGTGGTGCCCCCGACGACCTCCCAGCCGGACACGCGGGTGGAGTTGCCGCCGGCGAGGTTCAGCTCGAGCGTCCCGCCGCCGTCGGCGATCACGCGGTGGTTGGCGTTGCTGCCGTTGCCGTCCTTGAGCTGGTCGATCTGCCCGTTGATGCGCAGCGTCCCGCCGGGCGCCACGCTGATCCTCGGCCCGTCGTTGGTCGCCCGCGTCCCCAGGCGCAGGTAGCCGTTGATGGTGTTCGTGCCGCCGCCCGCCTGGGAATCGATGTCGGCGTCGGCCGACGTGTGGTAGCTGACGTACAGGGCATAGGCGCCCGTATCCAGCGTCCAGCCGCTGTCCGTGAACCGCATGCCGAGCAGGCCGTCGGCGAGCTGGCCGGCGTCGCCGGCTTCCACGGACCCGAAGTCGGCCGTCAGCGTCGGCGTCTTGTTGGCCAGCCCCGCCTGCGCGCCGTCGAACACGGCGGTGTCGCCGTTGGGGCTGGTGGCGCGGACGTACAGAACCGGCACGCTCCCGCCGACCCAGTTCGCGCCGTTCTGGAAGTTGGTGGTATCGCCACCGGCCCCGCCGAGCCAGTTGACGTCGCCCGCGGACGCGGGGGCCGCCAGGGCAACCGTCACAAACAGTGCCGTCACGATAGTGAGATTCCTCATTGCCTTGCTCCCTTCTCTAAGCTTCCTTCGATAACGGAACCCATCTGCCATGGCACAACGTGGCGACTGCCGTCTCACGTGCGCCTCCTCTTTCCATTCACTTCCGGTCTCCGCTTCCGGCCTGAGCTGCCGGCGCGATGGTCGTCTCGCCCATTCGTCCTTCAATGCCTCGCGGCGCGCCTCATCGCGCCTTGTGCGTCAGGAAGCCCGCGTCCGCGGCGGCCTCCAGGTCCCCGAAGGCGTCCACGTGCCCGTCGATGAAGCCCACGTTGCAGTGCTCGAGGTGACGGTACCACGGTGAGCCGCGATCGGGATCCGCCCACAGCACGGCCAGCGAGTACTCCACCCGCGTGTCGGCCAGCAGAAGCGTCAGCCCCGGATGCGCGAGCTCCGACAGCCGGGTCGGCCCGCCCTTGTTGTCAGCAAGCTTGCAGCCGTTGAGGTTGTTGTAGCCCACGCCGACGCGCATGGGTGTGGACTTGTCCTCGCGCGCCGGGCAGTAGATGATCTCCGTGCTGCTGCCCTGCTCCTTGAGGCCGAAGCTGGTCATTCCCAGGCGGCCGTTGCCGATGTAGGGCCCGACGTAGAGCACCGAGTACCAGGGGGACCCACTTGTTCGTCTGGGTCTGGCCCTTGTAGGTGATCTCGTCGTAGTAGAAGCTCGAGGCGGGGAGGTATTCATTGCCCACGTCCTCGGCGTACAGCCTCACGCCCAGGATGCAGTGGTGCATGTTGCTGCGGCACTTCGCCGCCAGGGCCAGGTCCTTGGCCTGGCTCAGCGACGGCATGAGGATGGTCAGCAGCAGCGCCAGGATCGCCACGACGATCAGCAGCTCGATCAGCGTGAAGGCCCGCCGGGGCGGCGACGTGGAGTCGCGCCGCACCAGCTTCGGGGGCTTCAGCTCGTGCACCGGCCCGGGGTGTCCGCCCCCGTTCCTGCGGCTCGCGGCCGCGTCGATGGCCAGCTCCGCCGCCCGCCGCCCCATCTGCTCCAGCGGCTGGCAGACGCTCGTGAGGCGCGGGCGGACGAACTTGCAGACGGCGGTGTCATCGATGCCGACCACGCTGATCTCGGACGGAACGTCCACGCCGAGCTCGCCCAGCCGGAGCAGCGCCGAGGCGGCGATGAGGTCGTCGTAGCAGATGACGGCGGTGGGGCGGTCCTCGCCCATCCGGGCGAAGTGCTCGCCCCCGAACCCACCGAACTCCTCGTCGCCCAGGCGCCCCGACAGCCGCGCGACCTCGCTGGTGGGATAGTCCAGAACCCACCCGGGCGCCACGGGCAGGCCGGCGTCTCGCATGGCCTGGTGAAGGCCCTCGCGGCGGAGGGCGTCTCCGGGCCCTGCGTCTCGGCCGGTGCCGAGGTACCCGATCCGCCGATGCCCCAACGCGATGAGGTGCTCCACGGCCATTCGCGTGGCGGCCCGGTCATCGAAGTTCACCGTCGAGATCAGGCGCGCATCACCGTAGTAGTTGACGCCCACGATGTTCGGGTACTCCGCCGCCAGCTCCGGCACCCACGGATGCGTCGCGGGAACGTGCAGCAGCAGCAGCCCGTCGATCCGCCCCTCGGCAAACTTGTCGCGGCAGGCCCGGTGCGTGCCGGCGCCGCCGAAGTTGATGGCGAGCATGTCATAGCCGCGCTGCTGGCAGAGGCCCTCGATGCCGACCAGGATGCCACCCTCGTATCGGTACCCCAGGCTGGCCCCCGGGCGCGGCGGAACGTACACGCCGATGGTCTCCGTGCTTCGGCGCGCCAGGCTGCGGCTGGCGAAGTGCGGGCGGTAGCCCAGGTCCCGGGCAACCTTGCGGATCCGCTGCGTCAGGTCCTCGCTGGCGCCGGACCGGCCGCCGGCGCCGTTGACCACGGTGGAAGCCACCGCGGTGGAGCAGCCGGCAAGACGGGCTACGTCCCGGAGAGTCGCTCGCCCAAGCGGCGTCTTCTTGGTGCTTGCCGCCGTCTTCGCCATGTCGCCTCGTTGCTGGGCAGGCGCCGCTCCGCTGGTCGATATGGCCGTCGCGAAATGCGCCCGTCGGCAAAATGCGCCCGTCGCCGAGATGTTCTCACTAAACGCTTAGCATAACGCATTCGGGCTGTTTGTCAAGCTGTTTCTGCCAAGATTCTTCGAGCCGCGTCCGGGACGCTGGCGGGTCCGACGCCCGAGGCGCTCTGCCGATGTGCCTGCCCCAAATCGTTTGATGCGTCCTGCGGCCGGGCGCATAATGCTCTGGCTCCGCCGTGGCGCCACCGAGAAGGAGGTCCGGCCGTGACGAACATCGCCGTCAGCCCGTGCAGCAACCCGCAGTTCGATCTGGCCACTGCGCTGCGGGAATATGCTGCGCTGGGCTACCGCAAGTTCGAGGCGTTCACATCGTGGGCGAAGTCCGCCCTCGACTGGCGCGAGGACGCGGGCCGATGCCGCGCCCTCGCCGCCTCGCACGGCATGGCCTTCAGCTCGATGCACCTGCCGCCGGTGCGGAGCGATGAGCCGGAGGCCACGCTGGAGGAGGCCGTCCGGGCCGCCCGGTTCGCCCACGAGCTCGGCGCGCCCGTGGTCCTGTTCAAGGCGAGCGACCGCCCGACGTACGTGTCGGCGGCGGCGTTTCTCGACGCCATCGACGGCCTGGGCCTCACGCCCGTCCTCCAGAACCACGCCGGCTCGCCCATCAGCTCGGCGGAGGACTTCCGCGAGGTGATCGAGGGCATCGGCGATCCCCGCATGAAGACGCTGCTGGAGGTGGGGCACTTCCACGCCGTGGGGGTGAGCTGGCCGGAGGGCTATGAGCTGCTGGGCGACTCGGTGGCCCTGGTGCATATCAAGGACATGGTCGGCGCCCGGTCCGTGCCGTTCGGCACGGGCGAGGTGGACCTGCCGGGCCTGTTCGCCCACATGAAGGCGGCGGGCTACCGCGGCGACTTCGTCGTGGAGATGGAGGTTGCCGACAAGGAGAACACGCTGGCGTATCTCGCGGACGCGCGCCGCTACCTGCGCGGCGTGAAAGGAGCCGACCTGTGAGCGACCCCAGAGTGTGCGTCATCGGCGCCGGGAATCTCTCCTCGCGGAAGATCTACCCGTACATCGGGCTGGCGGGCGCGGAGCTGGTCGGCGTGTGCGACCTGGACCACGAGAAGGCCCGCACCAACGCCCGGCGGTTCGGAGGCACGCCGTACGCCGACCTCGACCGCATGCTGGACGAGCAGACCCCCGACGGCGTGATCATCTGCGTCGGCCCGGCGGCCCACGCCGAGCTGGCCATGCACGTCATGCGCCGCGGCCATCCGGTGTACACGGAGAAGCCCCCGGCCCGCACGGCCGCCGATGCCCTGGCCGTGGCGCGGGTGGCGAAGGAGACGGGCACGCTGTGCGTGACCGCCTTCAAGAAGCGCTACGCCGTCGCGTACGACCACGCCCGGGAGTGGATCGACCGGTTCGACGCCTCCCAGCGCCTCTCGCTGTCGGTGGACTACGCCTCCGCCGCGTACAAAGGCGACGCCTCGCGACGGGTCTTCCTGCTGGACTTCGCCATTCACCTGATCGACCTGGTGGGGTGGCTCTTCGGCGAGGTGCGGCGCGTCTTCTGCTTCGCGCGCGAGGACCATGCCTATGAAGTTTTCCTTGATTTGTAGTGCGTGGTGTTGGGATTGATTTTGGTGTTAT
>CAZMDT010000229.1:0-5341 GCA_964564965.1 uncultured Planctomycetaceae bacterium
TGGGCACGGTTATGCCACCGTACTTGAGACGGACGACCTCTTCGCGAGGACCGGGGAGACCGAAGCCCACGGAGGCGACGAAGCTCAAAAGCGAGGGCATCAAACCCGCTCCCTCGGGCGGCGAGACCCTCGCGTGAATGTCCGTGATCTTCTCGCCGTCGATGCTGACGGCGTTCTGGGCGACTAGGCGCCGGGCGGCGCTGTTTGAGTCGGCGAACCCGGCCGAGACGACCAGCTCCGTGATGTCAATCATCCCGGCCGGCACGCGGACCTCGGGCATGTCGGTCGGCACGTCGCGCCGGCTGAAGACGCGGTCGAACTCGGCCTCGGCGGCGTCGGCAGCGCCCGCGTCGTGGAAGTCCGCGACGATGGTCCGCGCCAGCGTGGCCTTGGCCTCGCGCGGGTGCGTGCGTGCGGGGTCGAGCAGTTCGTCGATGCGTTCGCGAGGCAGCTCCGTCAGCAGCGTGAAGTAGTTGTCCATCAGCGCGTCGGGGATGGACATGACCTTGCCGAACATGTCGTTGGGCTCGTCGGCCACGCCGATGTAGTTGCCCTTCGACTTGCTCATCTTCTCGGTGCCGTCGAGCCCGACGAGGATCGGCATGATCATGACGATCTGGGGCTCCTGGCCATAGGCGCGCTGGATGTCGCGCCCGACGAGGTTGTTGAAGGTCTGGTCGTTGCCGCCGAGCTCGACATCCGCCTCGATGCACACGCTGTCATAGGCCTGCATGAGCGGATAGAAGAACTCGTGCACGCCGATGGGCACGTCCGAGGCGAAGCGCTTCTTGAACGTGTCGCGGTCCATCATGCGCGCCACCGTCATCTGCGAGGCCAGCCGGAGCAGGTCGGCCAGGTTCAGCCCCGCCAGCCACTCGCTGTTCGGGCGGATCTCCAGCCTGTCCTTCGACGTGTCCAGCACCTTGCCCGCCTGCTCGACGTACGTGGCGGCGTTCGCCTCGATCTGCTCCGGCGACAGGACCGGCCGCGTCTTGTTCACGCCCGACGGGTCGCCGATGCGGGCGGTGTAGTCGCCGATGATGATCACCGCGCGGTGCCCGAGGTCCTGGAACTGCCGCACTTTGCGCAGCACGACGGTGTGCCCGAGATGGATGTCGGGGGCGGTAGGGTCGAGGCCGAGCTTGATGCGCATCTGCCGCCCGGCCGCGGCGGCGGCCTTCAGGCGCTGCTCCAGCTCCGCCTGCGTATAGAGCGCTTCGCAGCCCCGGGCCAGCGCCAGCATCTGCTGGGCGAGTCGTTCGTCGCTTAGCTTGGGCATCGGGGCGGACAGTGTACCCGGCCGTGCGGGAGCCCGCAATAGACGGCGGTTGCCTGCGCCCGGCGATCAGGTAGAATCGCCCGTCCGGTCCCGCGGAGAGCGTGATGATCGTGACGCGACACATTGCGGCGGCGTGGCTGGTGGCGGCACTGTCGCTGGCCGGCTGCGAGCAGAGGCGGATCGTCCCGCCGCCGGCGGACGTGACGGCCTACCAGCTCATGCGCCGGCGGCAGCCGCCCGACTACCCCGACCGCACGGTGCTGCTTTACAACCTGCGGCGCGTCTCGGACGGCGGGCTTCCGGCCCAGCAGCGAAAGGCCTCGCTGGAGTTGGTGATCAGCCTGGGGCGGGACAACCCGGTGGTGGGGCGGGAGCTGATGGCGATCCTTTCCGACCCGGCCAGCCCGCCGGAGCTGCACGCGGCGGCGCTGGAGTTCCTGCTGCGGCGGGGCGATCCGGAGATCGCCGTCTACGCCCTGAAGGCCCTGGAGAACCCGAGGCTCTCCGGCCCGTTGCGGGAGGCGATTCTCCAGTGGCTCAGCCGCCACGCGCAGCCGGAGGTCCTGGCCCAGGTGGTCAAGCTGTGGGCGCAGGAGCCGTCGACGACAACGGCGAACGAGCCACGGTACCGCCAGATCGTCGAGCAGATTGCCGGCCGGCCGTGGGATGAGGCGCTGATCGCCGGGGTCAACACCGAGCGGTTCTTCGCGCGCGGGTCGGCGATGGAGGTGCTCACCGCCCGGCTCGATCCGCGCGTGCTGCGGGAGCGCCTCATGCGCCTGACGCCGGGGACCGTCGCCATCGCGGCCCTCCAGGAGTTCATTCGCAGGTTCGACTACCTGCCTGCCAACGGCACGGAGTTCCTCGCCGCCGCGGCCATCTTCGCCACGCGACGCGACACGCTCCCCCGTGCTGCCGACCTCAGCCGTCAGTGGCAGGACATGTTTGGCTACCGCTTCAACGTCCGCGATCTCCACCTCATCGGCCGCCTGGCACGCGACCCCCTGCGGAAGCCGATGGCCCGCGCCGAGCTGATCGTCCAGCTCACCCGCCGCCTCGGCGCCCGCCGCCACCTGGATCGCCGCCCGCGCGCCGGCGACCCGCCCGGCAGCCACCTCGATGGGTTCGCCGAGCAGATCGAGCAGCTCACCATGGCCGACCTGTGGAACCTGGCGCTGTTGGAGGAGATGCTCAGCCGGGACCGCGTGCAGCTCGCCCTGCGGATCATGGCCGACAACGACCGTCAGGACACGACGACCGCACACGGCGGGCTGGTGTTCTACGAGGGCGGCAAGGCCGAGGCCAAGCTCTTCGAGCCCGGCGCCACCGGCGACGACACGCGCTACGTCCCCGCGCCGGCGCTCATCGAGGCCGGACGCGATGCCCTCTGCCGCTTCCACGGCCACTTCGAGAAGCCCGACAACGTCGCCCGCGCCGGCCCCGACGGCCGCGAACTGACCGAGGCGCGCAAGAGCAACTCCTACGGCCTGGTGCTCACCTCCCTCAGCGAGGACACGTTCACCGCGCACTACTACAACCCGCGGGGCGTTGTGGTGTCGCTGGGGGTGTACCCGATGGGCGGCGGGTAGGGGGCAGGGGGGCTCAGCCAAGCTTGTTGAGCACACGCTCGATCGCGTCGTACTCGCTCTTCATGTCCGTGAGCTGGCGGGTGAGCTCCGGGACGAGGTCGGACGGGGCGTTGCGGACGAACTCCTCGTCGGCGAGGCGCTCCTCGTACTCGGCGATCCGCTCGCGAAGCATCTCCAGGCGCTGGCGGAGCAGGTCGAGGCGGGCCTCCTTGCTGGTGGGGGTGCTGAGCACCTGGTCCAGCACGTGTTCGGCTACGAAGATCGGTGTGTCCAACGCCGACCCCAGCGCGATGGCGTCCGAGGGGCGCGAGTCCACCTCGATGAGCTCGCCGTCGCGGCGGATGTGAAGTTGGGCGTAGAACGTCGAGTCGCGCAGGTCGTTCACGACGATCCGCTCCAGCTCGCCGCCGAGCGCCTGGATGACGTTGCCAAGCAGCTCGTGCGTCATCGGGCGCGGCGTGGCCACGCCCTTGATCCGCCGGTCGATCGCCAACGCCTCGTTGATGCCGATCAGGATGGGGAAGCTCCGCTCGCCGTCCTTCTCCTTCAGAAAGATGACCTGCTGGTCCCCCAGCTCGGTGATGAGAATCCGTGACAGCTCCATCGGAACGTCCATGGCACTGCTCCTGGCGGACGGTGCCCGCGAGCCAGATTGTATGGAGCCGGCCGGCCGGTCTGCAAGGCGTGCGGGCCGCGGCGGCGCTACCTGAGGGCCTCGAACGATGTCTCCACGGCCGCTAGGTCGCGCCGCAGGCCCGCCAGCCGGTCGCGCTCGCGCTGCACGACTTCCGCCGGGGCCTTCGCCACGAACTTCTCGTTGGCGAGCTTGCTCTCGATGCCGGTGATGCCGCGGCGAAGCGTCTCCGCCTGCCTGCCGAGCCGCTCCCGCTCCGCCGACACGTCGATAATGTCCAGCACGTAGACCTTGGTGCCCTCGGCTGCGATGGCGGCGGCGCCCTCCGGCGGCGCGATCGGATCGCCGCTGATCGCCACGTCCGCCAGCCCGGCCTGCGACTTGAGCACCTCGACGTTGTCGGCGAGGATCGCGGCGATGTGCCCCGTGGCCTCCACCGCGAGGCGCACCTGGCGCGAGGGCGGCACGTTGTGCTCCGTGCGGGCGTTGCGAATCTGCCGCACGATCTCGCGGAGGGCGGCGAACTCCTCCTCGGCCGCGGGATTGATGGCGGCGGAGTCCGCGTGGGGCCAGCGGGCCGTCACCAGCAAATCCTCCGCCGGCTCATCCCCCGGGCCGCGGACGCGGGCGGCCTCGTTCAGGTGCGCCCAGACGGCCTCCGTGATGAACGGCACCACCGGGTGCAGCAGCCGCAGGAGGATGTCGAGGCAGTGGGCGAGCACGGCCTTCGGCGCGGCGTCGCCCCGGTTGATCCGGGCCTTGGCGGTCTCCAGGTACCAGTCGCAGAAATCGTCCCACATGAAGTGGTACAGCGTGTCGGCCAGCTCGTTGAACCGGTAAGCCTCGACGGCGGCCGTGGCGTCGCGGATCGTCGCGTTCAGCCGGCTGAGAACCCACCGGTCCTCCAGCCGCCCCGCGGGGCGAATGTCGCTCCAGACGGGACAGCCGTCGAGATTCATCAGGGCGAATCGCGAGGCGTTCCAGAGCTTGTTGCAAAAGTTCCGCCCGATGTCGAACTTGTCGGAGGTGTTGACCTCGCGCCCGTCGGGCAGCGTCATGGTGCGGACGGGCATGCGGACGTCCTGCGTCTGGGTGGTCATCTGGCAGAGGGTGAACCGCATGGCGTCGGCGCCATGGCTGTCGACGACGACGAGCGGGTCGATGCCGTTGCCGAGGCTCTTGGACATCTTCCGTCCCTCGCCGTCCTGGATCATGGCGTGGATGAACACGTCTCGGAAGGGGATGTCGCCGAGGCAGTACTGGCCCATCATGACCATTCGGGTGACCCAGAGGGTGATGATCTCGCGGGCGGTGCAGAGCACGTCGCCGGGGTAGAACGTCTTCAGTTCCGGCGTCTCCTCCGGCCAGCCCAGCGTCGAGAACGGCCAGAGCGCTGAGGAAAACCAGGTGTCCAGAACGTCTGGGTCCTGCTCATGACGGGAAACAAGCGAGCAGAGCTCTGCCCCCGCGTCTGAAGCCTTCGGGTAGCGGGGCAGCTTCCCGTCCGTGTACACGGTTGGCCGGTCCCCAAACTGCCTCATGAAATCGCCGAAGGCCGCCAGCAGGTCGTCGCTCTTGTCGTCTTTGGATGCAACAAAGGCAAAGGCCGGTTCATCGGGGCGCCAGTAGCTTCGCAGCGCGCCCTTCATCCCTGCCTGTTCTGCAAGGTGGCGCACGGCCTTTGAGAAGCGATCGTGGAACTCAGATTGCGCCGTCGCGGCGTCCTGAGCTTTTGGGTCGCGCGTTGCCGAACTGTAGTTGAGATGGAAACGCCAAACCGGGAATCTGTGTCCCCACCAGAGCTGTCGGCTGATGGGCCAGTCGCGGAGGTTCTCCAGC
>CAZMDT010000230.1:0-5304 GCA_964564965.1 uncultured Planctomycetaceae bacterium
TCCGCGAGGTCGGTACTGCGACAGTCGTGCCAGGCGATCTCTTCCGGCCGGGACCAGGAGGGCAGGGCGGCGAGGAACCCGCGTTCGAAACGGGCCCGCTGCGGCGGGGTGCTCGTGTGGGAGCCGGTTGCCACGAGCAGGCGAACCGCGCCCGGCGCGGCGCCGGCCGCCAGCGCCGCCAGCACGGCCCGGGTGTTGGTGTGGCGCTGCGGGTCGTTGACGAGGACGGTGAGCCCGCCGGCGGCGCCGGCGCCCGCGAGGCGGCATGCCGCGGCGACGGCCTCCGGCAGCCCGGCGGGCGCGGGGAGGGTTCCCGCCGGGGAGGCCACGCGCTTAGGCCCTGTCCAGGGGCAGGGCGATGGTGAATCGTGTGCCCTTGCCCGGCTCGGAATCGACGTGGAGCGTTCCGGCGTGCTCGCGGACGATCCGTCGCGTGGTGGGCAGCCCCAGGCCGGTGCCGGTCTTCTTGGTGGAGTAGTAGACCTCGAAGATCCTCGGGAGCTGGTCAGGGGGGATGCCCGTCCCGGTGTCGATGACCTCCAGCAGCGCCCGCCCGCGCTGCCCCGCGAGCCGCACCAGCAGCTCGCCGCCGTCGGACATCGCGTCCACGGCGTTGAGCATGAGGTTCAGCAGCGCCTGCTTCAGCAGGTTCGGATCGACGCGGCAGCGGACCTCGCCTTCCGGCAGTTGGGCCCGCATCACGACGCGGGCCGCCTCCGCCTGCGGGCCGAAAAACTCCACCACCTCGTCCACCAGCCGCCGCACGTCCACCGTCGCGAGGTTCAGCTCGTACTTGCCGGCGTAACGCAGGAAATCATCGACGATGCCTTTGAGCCGGTCGGCCTCCACCTGGACGCTGGTGATGCGCCGCAGCCA
Source organism: uncultured Planctomycetaceae bacterium (assembly GCA_964564965.1). GTDB lineage: Bacteria > Planctomycetota > Phycisphaerae > SM23-33 > SM23-33 > CAZMDT01. The sequence goes on from CAZMDT010000230.1 coordinate 877, forward strand.
GCGGCGCTCGTTCTCGCCCCGGGCGGCGCGAAGGTCCTCCGCCAGCAGCTTCAGATTGACGTTGATCGTTGAGAGGGGGTTCTTGATCTCGTGGGCGAGCCCGCCGGCGAGTTGCCCGAGCTCGACGAGCTGCTCATGCCCCTTGGTGCGGGCGGAGAGCCTGCGGGCGCTTCGCCAGGCGCGGCGTGTCGCCCACAGCGTCAGCGCCGCACAGACCGGCCCGGCCACCGCCGCTCCCACTAGCACCCACAGCAGCGCCATCGACGATCCTCAGGAACGGGAGGGCCGCGCCGCGATCCGGAGAGGACGCCCCGGCCGGTGCCGCGGGGCGGCCGCGAAGCCGCTACGCATCGGCCATGCCCTGCGTGGCGTCGCCGCCCGAGGCGCCGGGCTTGATGACGTTGCGAGCCTGGAAGCCCTTCTCGCCCTTGATCATCTCGTAATCGACGACCTCGCCATCCTTGAGCGCCCGGAAGCCTTCACCCGTGATGGACGTGTAGTGCACGAACACGTCCTGGCCCTGGTCGCCGATGATGAACCCGTACCCCTTCTTGGGGTCGAACCACTTCACCTTGCCGGTGGGCATCGGATCACCTCCTCAGCGCGTTGCCTGCCGGCCCGTCGGACCGCTCCGGGCCGCTGCACGTGTCGCAGCGCGAATGCTAGAGGTAAACATCCCACGGTCCGGTCGCGGCAGGCCGCTCCCGGCCGACAGTCCCACGAGGCAAATGGACGACCGTTCCGTCAGTCGCCGCGCCGCCCTCCGCCGTCTCGCCCGGGGCGCTTGCCCCGCGGGCGGCGAGGGCCGCTGGATGACCGGGGCGGGGGCTCGTACACCTCTCCCCGTAACTCCATGATCGCCGCCTTGCGCGACAGGCGGATGCGCCCCTGGTCATCGACGGACACCACTTTGACCTTCACGACGTCGCCGACATTGACGGCGTCCGTTACCTGTTTGATGTACTTGTCGTCGAGCTCGCTGACGTGGCACATGCCGTCCTGCCCGGGCAGGATCTCGACAAATGCCCCGAAGTCCCGAATGGAGACAACCTTTCCTTCGTAGATCTTCCCGATTTCCGCCTCCGCTGTCAAGCCTTCCACGGCCTTCTTTGCGGCTTCGGCGCCTTCGGCCTCCACGCACGCGATGAACACCCTCCCGTCGTCCTCGATCTCGATGACCGCCCCCGTCTCGTCCTGAATCCGGTTGATCATCTTGCCGCCCGGGCCGATCACCTTCCCGATCTTCTCCGTGTCGATCTTCAGCATGATCATCCGCGGTGCGTACCGGCTGATCTCCACCCGCGGCTCCGCGATCACCTGGTTCATCTGCTCCAGCAGGAACAGCCGCGCCACACGCGCCCGCTCCAGCGTCTCGACGACGCGGCTTTGCACGATGCCGCGGGACTTCATGTCGAGCTGGATCGCGGTGATGCCCTCGCGGGTTCCGGCGACCTTGAAGTCCATGTCCCCGTGGAAGTCCTCCTCGCCGACGATGTCCGTCAGCAGGAGGTAGCGGTCGTCCTTGGAAACCATGCCGATGCTGATGCCGGCGACGGCGGCCTTGACGGGCACGCCGGCGTCCATCAGGGCCAGCGACGCCCCGCAGATGGCGGCCTGCGAGGTCGAGCCGTTGGACTCGAGGATTTCCGCGACGACGCGGACGGTGTAGGGGAACTGCTCGGAGGTGGGCATGATGGCCTGGAGCGCGTTCTCGGCGAGCATGCCGTGCCCGATCTCCCGCCGCCCCGGGCCCCGGATCGGGCGGATCTCCCCGACCGAGAACGGCGGGAAGTTATAGTGGAGGTAGAAGGGCTTCTTCACCTCTTCGCGGATGCCGTCGATGATCGTCTGGTCGCGCGGGGTGCCGAGGGTGGCCATCACCATCGCCTGCGTCTCGCCCCGGGCGAACAGCGCCGACCCGTGCGTCCGCGGCAGCACGCCCACCTCGACGGCCAGCGGGCGGACCTCGTCCATCGCCCGACCGTCGGGGCGCTGCCCGCCGAGGATCAGCTCCCGCTGGATGTCGCCCTCGGTCTTGTACAGCGCCTCCGACACGTGCGCCTCGCTGTACGCCGGCTTGAAGTCGGCGGGGGCGTCCGGGGGGAAGTACTCGGCCATCACCTCTTCCTTGATGGCCGAGAGGGCATCGCCCCGCTCCACCTTCCCGCGAATCTGCTTCGCCTGGCGGATCCGGTCGCCGTACTTGGCGGCGAGGGCGTCCTTCAGCTCCTGCGGCACGGGCTTGGGCTCATAGGTGCTCTTCAGCAACGGGTTCTCGTACTTCTCGTCGAGCTCCCGGATCATGTCCATGATGGTCCGGCAGACCTCGAAACCCTTCTCGATGCCGGCGGCGACGACGTCCTCGGGCACCTCGCGCCCGGCGAGTTCGATCATGTTGACGGCGTCCGGCGGCCCGACGACGACCAGGTCCATCCCACCGGTCTCGATCTGCTCGGTGGTGGGGAAGATGGCGAGTTCGCCGTCGACGAGGCCGACGCGGGCGGCGCCGACGGGCCCCTGGAACGGCGTGTGCCCGATGACCAGCGCCGCCGAGGCGCCGATCAGCGCCAGCACGTCGGGCTCATTCTCGCCGTCGTAGCTCAGCGTCAGGCACTGGATCTGGACCTCGTCCTGGAAGTCCGCCGGGAACAGCGGGCGGATCGGGCGGTCGATCATCCGCATCGTCAGCACTTCCTGCGTGCTGGGCCTGCCCTCGCGCTTGAAGAACCCGCCGGGAATCTTGCCCGCCGAGTACGTCGCCTCACGATAGTCCACGTAGAGCGGGAAGAAGTCGATGTCCCGCGTGGAGGGGGCGCTGAGGACGGTCGAGAGGACGACGGTGTCGCCGTAGCGAACCCACACCGCCCCGTGCGACTGCCGGGCCAGCTTGCCGGTCTGGAGCGTGAGCGTCCGCCCGGCGATCTCGCGTTCAACTGTGACAACGTTCATGTCTGTGTCCACCTAGTTTTTTCCGGCTGCCCCATGCAGCCTGTGCGTTTCTAAGCGCTCTCGCGTCTGTTCTCGTTCGTGTGGCCGGCGGGGTGGGTGTCGTCCGCCGACGAGCGCGGCCATTTCGGTGCGCTGCGGGAAGGCTCGCAGGATCCCCTGTGCACGCGTGGTCCCGCCGGGCGGCCCTACTTGCGCAGACCCAGCTTGCCAATGATCTGCTTGTAGCGCGACGGGGCGACCTTGGACAGGTACTTGAGGAGGCCGCTGCGTTTGCCCACCATCTTCAGCAGCCCGCGGCGCGAGGCGTGGTCCTTCTTGTGCGTCACGAGGTGATCGGTGAGATGGTTGATCCTCGCCGTCAGCAGGGCGATCTGGACCTCCGCCGAACCCGTGTCGCCGTCGTGGCGCTTGTGCTCCTCGACGATCTGCTTCTTCGCTTCAGCCGCTATGCTCATCGCGTCCTACACTCGCCCGCCGCCAGGCCACGCGCCCTTCGAACGGCGAGCCAACTGCGGCGCCTTCTTCTCGCTCACCAGGCACTCTTGCCCGCACTATAGGCGCCGCGCCGCGCCGAAACAACCCTTTTATCGTCCTCAGCCCAACACGCGCTTCACCGATTCGACCAGCTTCTCCATCCGGAACGGCTTCACCAGGTAGTCGTCCACCCCCAGGCTCTGGGCGTACTGGCGGTGGCGCTGGCCCTGGTTCGCCGTGATCATGATCACCTTCGGCATCTGCTCCGGCGTCCGCCCGCGGCGGAGCTTCTCCATCACCAGGAACCCGCTCCGCTTCGGCAGCATCATGTCCAGGACCACGAGGTCCGGCTTCTCGCTCTCGGCCAGCGCGATGGCGGTGTTGCCGTCGCGTGCGGTGATCAGCTCCGGCCCGGCGTCCTCGAACGCCGCCTCCATCATCATCAGGATGTCGCGGTCGTCGTCGACCAGGAGGATTCTCTTGCCGGCCAGCTCGCCTGCCATGGTTCGGTGCTCCTAACGCGCTTTCTTCCGGCGTGCGTGTCCGTCCGTTCGGACGGCGAATCCAGAATGCTAGCATCCCCGCGGGGGAGCGTCAACAGAAGATGTGGCGGCGCTGTTCCGGGCGCAGGCGGGGGCGCCGCGCCGCGGCTCAGCTCCCGAACAGCCGGCCGTTGGCGATCTCCAGACCCGCCCCGCGACGCACATCACGTTGCCGTCCTACGGCTGCGAGGTCGGTGCGCCGGCGCCGCGCGCGCCGGGACCCCGAGGGGCGGAGCGCCCGCGCGGCGTTGGGGTCGGGCCGGTCCAAGCCGAGACCAGGTCCCCCAGCGACTTGCCGAAGTTGCCCTCCCCGAGCGTGACGTGCCGCCACTGCTTCGCGACGGCCGGGTCGGGAAGCTGTATGCCTCCCGTGATCACGTCGTTGAGGACCACGCCGTCGAGGTCCGCCCGGCCGAACAGGCGCATGCGGATGCCGTGCTGCATGGCGGCGATATCCGCGGGC
>CAZMDT010000231.1:0-5276 GCA_964564965.1 uncultured Planctomycetaceae bacterium
GGCCCGGGGGCCGGGCCTGTATGCCGCCGCCATCACGCTCGACGCCCGCGCGGGCCTCGGCGAGCGGCTGGCCACGGCGGCGGAGCTGATGGCCTCCGAATCGGCCGACACGCCCGCCGCCGAGTGCGTCTGTCGGCAGGCGGTCGCGGCGGTCGAGGCCCGCCAGGCGGATCGCCGCCCCTTGTGGCACCGGACGCGCGCCACGGCCGGGGCGCTCGCGCTCGTGGGGGTCCTGTGCGTCACACTGGCCTTCGTGCCGCCCCTGGCGCCGCCCGACGGAGCCCTGGGCGACAACGGTTCGACCGCTGCGCCCGGCGGCACGGGCTACCGCCTGGTGCCGCTCCCGCCGGGCGTCCGGCCGCAACAGGGCAGGGCGCTCGCGGAGCTGCGTCCAGAGGAGCGGTCGCGCCTGGCCGAGGTGCTGAACGCCGCCGCCCGCGAGGAGGCCGACGCCGCGAAGGCGGACGCCCTGCGGGCGCTCGCGGAGGCCGTCGGCCAGGGCGACGCCGAGGCGGCGCAGAAGGCGCTGGCCGACCTTGCCGGGCGCCGGGGCGGCGTGCCGGAACCGCTGGCCGCACACCTGGCACCCCCGGCCGCCGGCGACGGGCAGGGCCCCGGCCGCGTGGCCGTCTACAACGGCGAGTACGCCAAGGCGCTCGCCGCCGCCCAGGCAGGCACGCGCCCGGCGGAGGGCAGCGGCGCCTCCGAGCCGCCGCCGGAGTTCGTTTCGCGCGAGGACGCCTACGCGGCCGCGATACGGCGCATCGCCGAGCGGCTGCGGGCCGGCGGAGATATTCCCCCGCGATACCGCCCCCTGATTCGCGACTTCTTCCTGCTGCCGCCGTAGGCCGGACCCTCAGGGGGTCCCGCCGGCCGATTCGGCCGCCTGCCGCCGAGCCGTCACCGTCGCCCGCAGCAGTTGGTTGATCTTCAACGGCAGTTGCTGGCCGTCGGGGCTGGTGACGGTCAGGTCCATGTTGGCCGTCTGCTTGTAGGTTGTCCGCGCGACGAGGCCCGTCGCCACGTCGAACAGCAGCTCGCCGTCCTCCTGGCGAATGCGGAAGCTCGTGAGTCGCGCCGTCACCCCCGCGGCCGTCCAGTCCGCCGGCCCGGCGAGCGCTGCCTCCGCCGTGAAGGTGACGCGCGCGAGCCGGCGCCCGTCGCGCTCGACCACCGAGTCGAGCGTGCAGGCCGCGCGGTAGGGCAACCGGCCCGCTCCCACCGGGAGGTCCGCCTCGCGCGTCCACGTCTCGCCGATCACGACCGCCTTCCCCGGAAGCAGCCCCGCCCCGCCCCGGAAGATGGCCGCGACGGCGGCATCGCCCAGGCGGCGCTTCATCTGGGCGGCCGCGGCGTCCGTCAGCAGCCTGCGCCGCGCCGCCTCGTCCCAGATGGCGTCGAGCCCGCTCGCCGCTGTCACGGTGCCGTCGCCGCCCACCGTCAACCGGATGTCCGCGTTCAGCAGCAGCCCCAGGGCCCGCGCGAGGTCGGGGGGCTGGTCGGCCGGCGGGCCGGCGCTGTCATAGCGCAGCGTGCGCGGACCGTCGCGGCCTTCGTGGCGGATCCGGCGGACCTGCATGCGAACGACCTGCCGGCCGCCGGCGCCGGGGGGGGCGACCGTGAGTTCGGCATCGAGCGTCTGCGCGAAATGCTGCGGCGGCTGGGGCGCGCCCGCGAGCGTGGTGGTCTGGGTGGTGCGCCAGTCGGCCGTGACGGCATAGCGGCCGGGGGCGTAACGCGGCGCGAGGGAGAGCTTCTGCTGCGCCGGCGCCGCCGCGGCCGAGGCGGCGAGCACGGCGGCCGCCAACGCCGCGCGGCGCGCCCGCGCCGTCACACTGTGGCGACGGCTCGCCATGGGCTAACCGCCCGTGCCCTCAGGGGTCTTGGCGGCGGGCTGCGTCGTGGGGGTCTCGTCGGTCTTGGGCGCCACCGTCGTTTTCATCTCCACCGTCTGGTCGGAGGCATACGGCATCGTCTCCCCGCTGGGCAGCGTCACGCTGCCGGACATCTTGCCCGTCTGGGTGAGGCTGATCGAGGTCGTCAGCCCGAGCGGGACATCGTACAGCATGGTCCCGGTCTGCTTGAACTTCATGCTGGTGAAAACCATCTGCACCGGGCCCATCTCGAACTTGCCCTCTTTCTGCGACTCCAGGTCGCCGTCGAGCTTGAGCGTGGCGACCTGGCGCCCCCCGCGGCTCGACACGTCGACGAGGTGGGTGGTGGTCCGCATCTTCAGCGTCCCGACGATTGGAACGGCGACCTCACTCTCGCTGCTCCACTTCTCGCCGACGCCGAGCGGCTTGTCCGGGATGACGTTGGTCTGCGTGCCGAGAAGGCTGTTGACCATCTGGTCGCCCACCTGCTTCTTCATCTGCTCCACGAGCGGCTTCATCTGCGGATTGCGCTTGGCCATCTCGTCCCAGATCTCGTCGAGCCCCGTGAGCTTCACCGGCTTGCCGTCGCGATCGACGATCACCGTGAGCTTCGCCTTCATCATCGGCGCGATGCCCATTCCGAGGTGGGGGTCCTGCTCCTCCGGCTTGCCGGCGCTGTCGTAAACCAGGTCCCCCATGGGCGTGGTCGTGGTCTGCCTGATCCGCGTATACGTCAGCGTCATCGTCGTGTTGCCCTTGGCGTCGGGCTTCGAGACCGCCGCCTCCACCACCATCATGCTGGTCGTCGTCTGTGCCGGCAACTCGTTGCCCTGCATCGTGACGACCTGTTGCATCTTCGTGGTCGCCGTGATCTCGTACCGCCCCGGCGGGTAGACCCTCTTGAAGGTGACCTTCTCGGCGGCCGCCGCCGCCGACCCCGCCGCCAGCACCAGCGCCGCCGCGATACGCATCCTGTTGCCAAGGCTTCCCATGATGGGCATCTCCTGTGAGGCAGCGGCGCGGCCCGGCGACCGGGGACCGGATTGGGGGGGCGCCGCATCCGTGGCTGTTCGCCCGGCCGGCGCTACTGTAGCCACTGGAGCGCCCCGTCACAAGGTGATTCCCCCCCCCGGCGTGCGTCCCGGCGGACCCCGAGCCTACGGGCGACTTGGCTTTGACACCGCGGCGGCCGGCGCGGAGAATGCTCCTCTTCGCGCGGGGTGCGCCGGAAGACCGATCATGGCCAAGTACTGCCTGGGAATCGACCTCGGCGGGACGTACGTGAAGTGCGTGGCGGTGGACGCCGACCGCCGGCCGGGGGCGATTCGCCAGGTGGCCACGCCGTCGGGGCGGGGGGCGGACGCGGTGGCCGGCGCGATGGCGGCGGCGGGGCGGGAGGTGCTGGCGGCGCAGGGGATCGCCCCCGGCGAGGTGATCGGCGTGGGCATCGGCGCGCCGGGGCCGCTGCGAATCTCGGAGGGCATCGTCGTGGCCACGCCCAACATTTCGGGCATGGAGAACTATCCGCTGGCGCGGCGCGTGGGCGAGGCGCTCCACCTGCCGACCATTCTCGAGAACGACGCCAACGCCGCCGCCTTCGGGGAGCACCTCTGCGGCGCCGGCAGCGGCGGCGACATGGTCATGCTCACCCTCGGCACCGGCGTCGGCAGCGGCATCATCATCGACGGGCGGATTCTGCACGGGGCGCACGAGATCGGGGGCGAGCTGGGACACATGATCGTCGTGCCGTACGGGGAGGAGTGCGGCTGCGGGCAGCGGGGGTGCCTGGAGCGGTACTGCTCGGCGACGTACATCGCGAAGGTCGCGCGGCGGCGGATCGAGGAGGAAGGCGCCGACAGCGCGCTGGCCGAGATCCTTCGGCGGAAGGGCGACGTCGACGCGAAGGACATCAACGACGCCCGGAAGGCGGGCGACCGCCTGGCCGCGGAGGCGTGGAACCAGGGGGCGTACTATCTGGCCCTCGGATGCGTCAACATCTGCCGCATCTTCGACCCCGACGAGATCCTCCTCACCGGCGGCATGACGAAGGCGGGCGAGGACCTGATGGACCCGCTGCTGAAGCACTTCCGGCGTCTGCACTGGCGACTGACGGAGCCGAAGACGCGGATCGCCATCGCCCAGCTCGGCAACGACGCCGGCGCCATCGGCGCCGCCGGCGTGGCCTGGCAGGCCTTTGGGCCGTAGGGCAATCGGGGCCTTCACAGATCGCCCGGCCGGCGATACACTGGTGCTGGTTATCATGGTCGCGTGGCATTCGACAGCTCGTCGGCTCTGGTCCTGGCACCGGCCGTGCGCGAGCACGGCCTGACACTCCGCGCCCGCCGAAGGCGGGTTCTCCGATTCCGAGTCCCCCGATTGACCGATATCCCGCTAAGGGAGTGACGCGCTATGAAACACTACCACCCGACGTTCGATGAGTTCCTCGGCCTGGCCGAGCAGGGCAATACCATCCCGGTGTACCGTCAGCTGCTGTCGGACTCGCTGACGCCGGTGATGGCGTACGAACGGCTGGCGATGCCCCCGGGCTTCGCGCCGGCGGGGCATTCGTTCCTGCTGGAGAGCGTGGTGGGAGGGGAGCGGATCGCGCGGTTCAGCTTCGTGGCGGCCGACCCCGAGGCAACGTTCCTCGCCCGCCGCGACGCCATCGCCATCCGCCGGGCCGGGCAGGGCGAGCAGACCCTCGACAGCCACGATCCGCTGGCGGATCTGTCGCGCCTGATCGCCCCGTACCGGCACGTTCACCTGCCCGGGCTGCCGCGGTTCACCGGCGGCGTGGTGGGCTACGCGGCCTATGACATGGTGCGATACTACGAGGACTTCGGCGAGGGCCCATCGGACGACCGCGGCCTGCCGGACCTGTCGTTCGGGCTGTACCGCACGATGGTGATCTTCGACCACGTGTCGAAGACGGTGAAGGTGTGCAGCAACGCGCACGTGACGGGCGACCCCGGCGCGGCCTACACGGAGGCGACGGAGAACATCGAGCGGACGATCGGGCGGCTGCGCGAGGGCAGCGGGCGGTCGGTGGCGGAGATCAACCTCGTCGGCCTGCCGCAGAAGCCGTACCAGAGCAACGTCACGCGCAAGCGCTACATGGAGGTGGTCGAGGCGTGCAAGGAGTACATCCGGGCGGGGGATATTTTCCAGGTCGTGCCGTCGCAGCGCCTCGCGGTGGAGACGCGGGCGGAGCCGTTCGACATCTACCGCGCCTTGCGCGTGGTCAATCCCTCGCCATTCATGTTCCTGCTGAGGACGCCGGCGGTCACGCTGGTGGGCTCCTCGCCGGAGATCCTGTGCCGCGTGGAGGACGGCGTGGTGACCAACCGCCCGCTGGCGGGCACTCGCCCGCGCGGCAAGACCGAGGCCGAGGACGCCGCCCTC
>CAZMDT010000232.1:0-5266 GCA_964564965.1 uncultured Planctomycetaceae bacterium
GCAAGGACACCATCGTGCTGCCGCTGTCGGTGGCGACGCGCCGGGTGCCCGAGGACGCTTGGCCGGCGGGGAAGGTGACGATCTCGCTGACGAACCGCAGCGCCTCGCCGATGGTGGTGGACAACGTGCGGGTCTCGCCGGCGGCCGGGGCGCCCGAGGGCGCGCTGCTGCTCGACTTCGGCCCGGCCGGCCAGGCGGTCTGGCCGGGCTTCTCGCCCGCCGGCGTGGGCGACGTCAACATCGTCTGGAGCGGCGAGCGGACCATCCGCGACGAGCAGCCGGGGCACCCCGACCCGCTGACGGGCGACTTCATCGGCCCGCGGCTGGAGTATCGCGCGGTGGACCACTGCTCCCTGGCGGCCCGGGATGGCAAGGCGAGCGTGGCGTGGCTGTGGGTGACGCACTACGCGGCGGACTTCACGCAGCCGGCGGAGTACGGCGTTCGGCTGAACGGCAAGGTGGTGCTGCACGAGCGGCTGGGCGCGTCGGGGCTGCTGTCGAAGGACGGCCTGCTGGAGGGCATGGACGGCGCATGGACGCCGAAGTGGTTCGACGAAACGTACGCCGGGCACTTCGCGGCGGCGGTCCGGCTGAGCCTCCCGCCGGGCGGGGGGCGCGTGGACGTGGTCAACTGCCAGGTCGCGGCGCTCGCCGTGGTGCCGGCCGCCCGGCAGACGGAGATGGCGCGGTACGTCCAGCAGATGGAGGCCGACCTGTCGCGATACCGCCGGCAGTTCCTCCTCGGCCATCGCCGCCTCGTCGCGTGCGACCTGATGCCGACGGACGCGGAGCGGGCGGGCGGCGTGATGGTGTTCCAGCCGGCGGGCGGGGCGGGCTTTCTGCCGTCATGGGTGCCCGGCAAGGACGACCGCAAGGAGCCCATCCGCGTGGCCGCCGCGAGCGGCGGGCGCGTGGCGATACCGCTGGCCGTGGTGCCGCTGAACGACACGCCCTACCTGACGATCACGCCCGGAACCTTCCGCACGCGCGACGGACGGACGCTCGCCGTTGAACCCGCCAGGACCGAGACGGCCTACCTCCACGGCGTGCCCCGCGTGATGGATGGGCAGGTGGCCTTCCACCCGTGGCTGGTTGTGGAGAAGGCGGCGCCGCTGGAGGCCCGGGGCATCGCCTTCGCCGTGGTGGCGATGCAGCTCCGCGAGAACGCGACCGCGGGGCTCTACCGTTCGACGCTTCGGGTGCAGTTGAGGGGCGGCAGCGCCGAGGTGCCCGTGGAGCTGGAGGTGGCGGACCTGGGCCCGCTCCCGGCCGCCGGGCCGGCGATGCTCACGCTCAACGACTGCCGGCTCGTGCACCTGCTCAATGCGTTCGCGGACCTCCAGCCGGAGGCCGCGCGGGATGCGGGGACCGTCCGGCTGCGAACCTACCTGATGACCGACGCCCTGAACGGGCTGATGCTGCCGGCCTCCTCGCTGAGCCCGGAGCTGGTCGAGTGGCCCAGCCGGTTCCAGAACGAGCTGAAGCACTACCCGGCTTCGCTGGCGGGCGGGCCGACGCTGCTCTACCTGGGGCACGCGCTGTGGCGGCTGAGAAACGTGAACGCGGTGCCCGGAACGTCGCCGTTCCGCACCGCCCTGGGCAACGTGGTCGCCCGGATCACCAAGGAGGCCCGCCCGGCGCTCCGCGGCGGGTCGTTCGATTACGTGGGCAGCGCACGCTATGCCCAGACGGTTCCCGAGCTGTCGCGCATCGCCCAGGAGGTGCGGGTGGTGGGCGGGCGCCCCATCCTGTTGGTTCATGCCGGCGCGATGGAGCAGATCACCCCGGACGAGTGGGCCAAGCTGCTGGCGCCGCTGTCGGCCATCATCATCGTGCCGGACTCCAAGGTAACGGCGGCCTGCATCGGCGAGGTCAAGAAGCTCGGCCGCGGGCGGAAGGCGTACGTCTGGCAGAGCGGCGCGAGCGAGTACGTCGGGGGGTTCTACGCCCGGGCGGTGGGGGCGGACGGGTTGGTGCTGGATTCGCCGTTCATGGCCGAGGGGGGGCCTTACAGCGGCTTCTGGCTGCGGGGGCGTGCGCTGGTGGTGCCGGACAGCCGGGGGCAGTACGTAGCGACGCTCGGCCTGCTGCGCCTGCGGCAGGGGCGCGAGGACTACGTGCTGATGCAGCGGGCGGAGGCCCTGCTGGCGCGGGCGAAGTCGGCCAAGGTCGAGGCGAAGGCGCTCGCCGACGTGATCGGCGAGATCAGGGCGGCTGCCCTGGAGCGCCGGTCCGTGGTCATGGACACGCGCGTGCTGATGGCGCGGTCGGAGGCCCCGGCGGCGACAGCGGCCTGGCGCGAGCGGCTCATCCGGGCGGCGGGGCACCTCGCCGAGCGCCTGCCCGACAGGCCCGCGGCACGCTGACGGGCGGCGCCCGCCCGGCGGGAAGACATGACCCTCAAGGACACCGTACAGATCGCCCGCCCGGGGCACTGGGTCAAGAACCTCTTCGTTCTGTTCCCGGTGATCCCGGCGCTGCGCATTCATGACACGTACGCGTGGCTGTCGGCGGGCATCGCCGCCGCCGCGTTCTGCCTGGTGGCCAGCGCCGGCTACATCTTCAACGACATCCGCGACCGGGTCTCGGACCGGCTCCACCCCCGGAAGAAAGACCGCCCCCTGGCCGCCGGGCGGGTGACCGCGCGGGCCGCCGGCGTCGAGGCCGCGGTGCTGTTGGCGCTCGGCGTGGCCGCGGCGGCGACCGTCAACGTCGTCGTGCTGTCCATCGTGCTGGCCTACGTGGTGCTCCAGGCCGCCTACAGCGCCTGGCTCAAGCAGAGGATGCTCGTGGACGTCATCTGCATCGCGATGGGGTTCGTGCTGCGTGCCGTGGCCGGGGCGGCCGCCATCCCCGTCGCCATCAGCCCCTGGCTGTTCGTGTGCACCTTCACCATCTGCCTGTTCCTGGGGTTCTGCAAGCGGTGCAACGAGGTGGTGACGTTGCGCGGCAGCGCCCCGGCCGGCGACCACCGCCGCACGCTCGCCCGTTACACGCCCGAGCTGCTGACGCACCTGATCACGCTGTCGGGCGCGGTGGCGGTGGTGGCGTTTCTGCTCTACGCCACGAACGTCCGCACCATCCAGCACTTCGGCACGGATTACCTCGTCTACACGCTCCCGCTGGTGATCTACGGCGTGTTCCGCTTCGCGATGCTGTCGATGGCCGGACGCTACGCCGACCCGACCGACCTGATCCTCCACGACCGCATGTTCCAACTCGCCCTCGTGGCGTGGACCAACGCCGCCATCCTCGTCATCCGCTGGGGGCCGGGCATCCGCGACTGGCTCGCCCGCCTGTGAGGCGGAGACTGTGCCGGCCTCCCCGTGCGTCCGCATTGTCGGCTTCGGCCGGGGAGGCTAAAATGAGTAGACATCAGCCCGGGAGGAATGCCCGAATGGCCCGGCCAGTTGCCGTCGTCAGAACCCGCCCCGAGACCGTCCTGGAGGACGTCCGCCGCGTGATGCGCCTCGCCGGCGTCGCCGACGCCCTCGAGCCGGCGGCCACCACGATCCTCAAGAACAACCTGTCCTGGCACCTGATGTACCCCGGCGCCAACACGACGCCGTGGCAGCTCGAGGGCGCCATTCTCGCCCTGCACGAGGCGGGGCTGAACGACCTGGTGTGCGTCGAGAACGAGACGGTGGTCACCAACGCGGCGAAGGGCGAGCAATACAACAAGCAGCGCCCCATCTGCGAGCATTACGGCGTGCCCGTGCTTTACAACTTCCGGCCGTCGGACATGCGATGGCGGGTCCACGAGCCGGCCGCCGACATGCTCGTGCTCGACAAGATCTTCCGCAAGGGCATCCGCATTCCGGACTACTTCGCGGGCAAGAACGTGGTTCACCTGCCGACGACGAAGTGCCACATCTACACGAACATCACGGGGTCGATGAAGAACGCCTTCGGCGGGCTGCTCGACAACCGCCGCCACTACTGCCACTCGATGATTCACAAGACGCTCGTGGACCTGCTGGCGATCCAGAAGGAGATCCATCCCGGCCTCTTCACGCTCACCGACGGCACGACGGCCGGCAACGGGCCCGGGCCCAGGACCATGACGCCCATCGCCAAGAACGTGCTGCTGGCCGGCGCCGACTGCGTGGCCGTGGACGCGGTGGCGGCGAAGATGATGGGCTTCGAGCCGATGGACCACGAGTTCATCCGGCTGGCGCACGAGCGCGGGCTGGGCGTGGGGCGGTTCGAGGAGATCGAGATCGTCGGCGACGCCGACGCTGCCGCCGAACGCTGGGGCTTCCACACCGGCAACAATGCCGCCAGCCGCGTGGGGAAGCTGTTCTGGTTCGGCCCGATGCGGTGGCTCCAGCGGCTGATGTTCCACACGCCGGTCGTCTACGCGTTCATCTTCGCCTCGGCCCTCTACCACGACCGCATCTGGTATCCCGTCCGGGGCAAGCGCGTCGTGCGCGACTGGATGAGGAACAACCCCTGGGGCCGCCTGTTCAGCAACTACGAGCCGGGGCGGCGGGCGGCGCCCGCCACGGCGCTGGCAGCGGTCGCGGCCGCGAAGTGACCGGCCCCCGCGCCGGCGGGGCTCAGAACGCCGCGCCTTCCTCGTCCGGATGCTTGCTGTCGAGGAAGCCCTCCAGGCGGCGGGCGCGGACCGGGTGCTGAAGCTTGCGGATGGCCTTCGCCTCCACCTGGCGGACCCGCTCGCGGGTGACCTTGAAGATCCGCCCGACTTCCTCCAGCGTGTAGGTGTACCCGTCGCCGATGCCGTAGCGGAGCTTGATGATCTCGCGTTCGCGATACGTCAGCGTCTTGAGGATTTCCTCGATGCGGTCCTTGAGCATTTCGGTGCCGGCCGACTCGACGGGGCTTTCCGCCGTCTCGTCCTCGATGAAGTCCCCGAAGTAGCTGTCCTCGCTTTCGCCGACGGGGCGGTCGAGGCTGATGGGATGACGGGAGATCTTCATGACGCGCCGCGCCTCGCCGACGGACATGCCCGCCTGCTCGGCGATCTCCTCGATGGTCGGCTCGCGCCCGAGTTCCTGGACGAGGCGCTTGGAGATGTTTCGCAGCTTGCTCATCGTCTCGATCATGTGCACGGGGATGCGGATCGTGCGGGCGTGATCGGCGATGGCCCGGGTGATGGCCTGGCGGATCCACCACGTGGCGTAGGTGGAGAACTTGTACCCCCGGCGGTACTCGTACTTGTCCACCGCGCGCATGAGCCCCGTGTTGCCCTCCTGGATGATGTCCAGGAACGACAGCCCGCGGTTGCGGTACTTCTTGGCGATCG
>CAZMDT010000233.1:0-5249 GCA_964564965.1 uncultured Planctomycetaceae bacterium
TGTACATGTTGGGGATCATCAGCAGCAGGCCCTGGGAGGCGGTGAAGGTGGTGGTGAGCGCCCCGGTCTGGAGCGCCCCGTGGACGGCCGCCGAGGCGCCGCCCTCCGACTGCATCTCGTAGACCAGTGGCACGGTGCCCCAGAGGTTCTTCTCGCCGCGGGCGCTCATCTCGTCGGCGTGCTCGCCCATCGGGCTGGACGGCGTGATGGGGTAGATCGCGATGACCTCGTTGACTTTGTGGGCGACGTGCGCGACGGCCTGGTTGCCGTCCATCATCACCATCCGCCGCTTGGCCTTGGCGGCTTTGGCCGGGGGGCTCACCGTGGCTGTGGTTTCGGACATCGTGGGTTCCTCGGGGCTAGGGACAAACGTCGTTCTCCGAAGCCCACCCGACGCTCCATGGGGCGGGCCAAGGAGGCGTGGACCCCTCAGGTCCACAGGAGCAGCCCATTCTGCACATCCGGGGGGGCGCTTTCAACGGCTTTCCACCGCGGGGCGGATGCGCCGCCACGGTGCGGGCGCAGCGAAGCCCCCGTCCCACCCGCCGCTGCCCCCTCAGCCGACGCGCACCACGCGACCCTCGATGCGCAGCTTCCCCTCGGCGAACAGCCGGATCGCCTCCGGATACGCGATGCACTCCTGCTCGAAGACGCGGGCCGCCAGGCTCTCGGCGTCGTCGCCCTCGACGACGGGCACGCACCGCTGCACGATGATCGGCCCGGCGTCGTACTCGTTGGTGACGAAGTGGACCGTGCAGCCGGACACCTTGCACCCCGCCGCCAGCACCGCCTCGTGGACGCGATGCCCGTACATGCCCCTGCCCCCGAAGCCCGGCAGCAGGGCGGGGTGGATGTTCATCACGCGCCCGGCGTAGCGCCGGGGAATCTGCCAGAGGGACAGGAACCCGCCCTGGACGACGAGGCCGGCCTCGGCGGCGTCGAGGTGCGAGGCGATAGCGGCCGAGTAGCCCTCGATGTCCCTCACGTCGCCGTGGCGGAAGCTCGCGTACGGCACGACGTGCACGTTGAGGCGGGCCTCGCGGGCGCGGTCGGCGCCCTTGCACTCGCGCGAGGCGATGACGGCGGCGACCTCAGCGGCCAGGACGCCCGCCTCGATCTGCTTCAGCAGGTTCAGCAGCGTCGTCCCGCCGCCCGAAATCAGCACGCCCAGGCGGACCTTCCTGGCGGTGTCCTCGCCCATGACGCGGACATTACTCCCGGCCCGCCGGCAATTGCAAGCCGGTGGTCGCGCGCGGCGGCGGGGGGCCCGTCGCGCGGAGCAGCACGTACCGCTCCTCCGGCATCAGCTCGTCGGCGGGCAGGAAGGGGATCGGCCGCCAGTCGCCCAGGCTCGTGGGCAGGAGGATGTACTGATCGCGCGTGGTGAACAGCACGCCGTTGGGGTGCCGCTGCCGCCAGGCGCGGATCTGCCCGACGGACTCGCAGACCTCCACGGGCCGGCCGGCGTAGTACACCAGCGACCCGTAGACGTGGCTGAACTGGGCGACGCCGTCGCGCCAGGCGCGGCGTTCGTTCAGGACGCGCCCGGCGGCGGGCATGGCGTAGTAGCGCGTCCGAAGCGGCACGATCAGAAGGCCCTCGCCGACCCACTGAACGCCCAGCAGCGCCGCGGCGAGGACCAGCAGGGACGCCCCCCGGCGGCCCACCTGGTACAGGTAGAAGACCGCCGCCAGCCCGACCATCGCCACCGCGCCGAGCGCCACGATCGCCCCGGCGAACGGCGGGGCCATCAGGACGCCGGCGACGGTCAACGGGACGGCCGCCGGCACCAGCAGCAGGTGCAGCCGGAAGCCGGCGCGCGCCGCACCCGTCAGCCGCCGGGGCAGGGCGTACAGGAGGTACTCGAGCCCCACCCCGCCCAGGGCCGCGGCGGCCGGAAACGTCGGCAGGACGTAGTGCGAATAGCGGCTGGCGGCCGGTGTGAGATAGGCCATCGTCCCGCCGATCCACAGCAGCAGCAGCGCCCGGTCCGGCAGGGCGAGCCGCCCCCGGCGCCAGGCGGCCCACACCCCGATGCCCATCGCGACCACCCACGGCAGCAGCAGCGCGGGCAGGTGGGTGAAGTAGTAGAAGACACCGCCCCTCTCGCCGAGCTCGCCGCCGTAGCGTCCGACGGAATGCGCCCACCACACCGACCACGCCTCCTCGTACCTCAGGGCGACGTAGAGGTACCACGGCAGGGCGACGGCGAGCATCAGCGGCGCCGTGGCGGCGAGGCAGAGGATCGTGCCGGGGCGGCGGGCCTCGCGGCTGAAGAGCATCATCCCCGCCGCCGTGATCACAAAGGGCGGCAGCATGAACGGGCCCTTCACCATCGTGCCCGCGCCCATGGCGCCCCAGGCGAGCGCGAACCACAGCGCCCGTCGCGCCCACGGCCGGGCCCACAGACCGGCCGAATAGGCGAACATCGTCGCCGCCGCGAAGAGCGTGAGCTGGCTGTCGGGCTCGGCGCGGCGCCCGCGCCACAGCGACCCGATGCACGTGGCGTAGACAAAGCCTGCCAGCAGGGCGGCGCGCCAGTTGCGCGCCCGGCGGACCCACAGGACGACCACGAGCATCGTGGCGCCGGTGGCGAGCACGGAGGGCACGCGGACGGTCCACTCGTCCACCGCGCCGGTGAGCTTCGACAGCCCCCCCGCGATCCAGAACGGCAGCGGAGGTTTCTGGAGGTCGCGCTCGCCGTTCATGTGCGGCACGACCCATTCGCCGGCGGCCATCATCTCCTGCGTCCGCAGCGCCAGGCGGCCCTCGTGGCTGATCAGCGGGGCCGAGCCGAGGAAGGGGAAGTACAGCGCCGCGGCATACGCCACGAGCAGCGCCAGCCACAGTCCCGGCCGCCGGAGGGGCGGGCCGCCGGCGCTGCCGGGCGGCGGCAGCCGGTCCGCGTGGGCCGCTTCCGGCCGGGCGCGGGGGTCGTCGTTGAGCGGGGCGTTCTGGAACATTCGCGTATCGACCGGCAGCGGACCGCCGGCCGGAGCGCCGCGTGCCGCCCGAATGCTACCGGCCTGGCCGGCGCCGGTCAAACCGGGCGCCGAGGCGCCTCAACCGATCGCGGGCACGTCGACGAGGTCGCTGACGTCGACGATGTAGACCTGGCTTCGCCCGGTGACGTCCGAGACATAGTGAACGTATCGCCCCGTCGAGCTGAAGCCCGGATGCGTGTGCCGGTGCGTGTGGGGCGGCAGGTGCGGCGGGCGCTTGTGCGGCGCGTCGTCGTCGATCGACATGTTCGGCCAGCACAGCAGGTGCTGCTCGTGGCGCCCGGTGGCGGCGAGCATGAGGATGTTCTCGCCGGGGTCCTGGCTGTCGGTGACGATCCACTCCTCGTCGGGGCTGGGGCAGGAATGCCCGAGGCGATGCTCGCTCGTCTCGTAGTACACGCGCAGGTCGCCGCCCTCGGCGTCGACGGAGCACAGCGCCGTGGGAACCCAGACGTGCCACGGGCACGTCTTGCGGTGGAAGTAGAAGCGCCTGCCGCTGCGGCCCCACACGCAGTGCGTGGCCCGCTGCCCCGGGGGCATGAGCACCAGCGGCCTCAGCCGACCCGTGTCGCGCTCGAGCCGCCATTCCCGCACCCGAAGCTCGGGGTCGGCGTCGGGATCGTCCTGGTAGTCCGGCAGGCCGCAGATCGTGATGATGTTGTCGTCCGTCGGGCAGAACTGCTCGTGGCAGGGGTGCGTGAACGAGGCGGTCAGCGTGATCGCCTGCACGTGGCCGCTGTTGTCCGTGGGGGCGACGAGGGCGACGGGCGCCCGGCCTTCCCCGCGGACGTGGGCGTAGATCAACCTCCCGTCGCCGCTCAGTACCGGCTGGCGGGCGTGCGGCTCCGGGCCGAAGTGCTCGGCGAAGTCCGCCGCCGTACGGGCCGACAGCGTCTCCAGGCCCACCGCCACGAACGTCGAACCGTGCGGCACGTACGCCTCGTTGTGCGCCGCATCCACGGCGACCGCGTAGAACGTGTGCCGCCCGGCGTCGGGGATGGGGTAGAGCTGGACGGCCTCGCCGGTGGCGATGTCCATGCGGTACGGCTGCCACGCGCCCGTCCGGTTGCACATGAAGACGATGTACCGGTCGTCGGGCGACCAGGCCTTGCGGTCCATGTAAGGGGCGACGCACTCGAACTCGCCGTCGGTGAGCTGGCGGACCTCGCGGCCCGTCCGGCTGTCGGCGAAGACGTTGATGTCCGACGTGAACCTGTCCAGCGGCATTGGGGGCGGCTCCTGCGAACCCGCGGCGCCGGCGGCGCCGACTCCGGCTACCTTTACAGACTTCCGCCCGCCAGGCAAGCCCCGAAAGCTCAACGGGGCCGCGCGCCCGGGCCGTCAGCTCCGCGGCGGCCGTAAAGATGCCGTCGCTCCGCCGGCTTTGGGGGTAGGCAGGATTCGCCCCTCCGGGTATAATGCCTTCTCCACGGTTGAGGGCCGTGGGGCTCACCCACCCAAACGGAGGATCACGAGGGACGAGGAGGGAGTAATGAAGGCTACCCGTATTTTTCCGCATGCACTGACGGTCGTGCTGTTGCTCTGCATGCTGATGCTGAGCGGCTGCGGCGGCTGCGGTGGCGGGGGAGGCTGCGGGGGCCCCGCCGACACCGGCGGCTCCGGTGCGGCGAGGCCCGGCATCGATCCCGGCGGAGGCGAACCCAATGCCCCGCCCGGGCCGCAGCAGGACCCGAACAGCAACCCCGGCGGCGACCCCAATTACAGTCCGAATGGCGATCCCAACGGCGGCACCGGCGGCGACCCGAACGACTACATCGGCCCATGGGGCGGCACGGACGAGGACCCGTTCGGCGACGACTTCCGGGACCCGGAGTTCAGCGACGAGGACCGGCCGCCCGCCGTGCCCGAGCCCCTGACGCTCATCGCGCTGTCGGCGGGGCTCGGAGCCCTGGGCGGATACGCCCGCAGGCGGCGGATGAAATAGACGGCCTCCCGAGCCAGCGGGCGGCGCGCGCCGCCCGCGAGCCGTCGCAGCTCACGGCGTCCCCGGCGAGGCGGACCCGCCGGGCGCGCGCTCCTTTCCCGCACCGGCCGGCGGCGAATCCGGTAGAATCCACGTGCGATGCCTCGGCGCCTGGGTGCGCCGGATGTCCTCAGGCCGGTGAAAGGCCCCCGCCACGTGAACGCCTTCATCCTCAACGGTGCCCGCGACGCCGGCGACGCCACGGACGCCGCGTGCGATCTGCTTGCCGCCGAGCTGACCCGCCGCGGATGGGCCGTCGAGGC
>CAZMDT010000234.1:0-5240 GCA_964564965.1 uncultured Planctomycetaceae bacterium
ACCCGGGCGGGGCAGAACTTCCTGTCCGCCACCAGCCTCTACGGCGGGACGTGGACACTGTTCACGCAGACGCTGAAGAAGCTGGGCGTGGAGGTGCGCCTGTTCGACCCGGCGCAGCCGGAGCGCATCGCCGAGCTCGCCGACGAGAACACCCGCTGCGTGTACCTCGAGACCATCGGCAACCCGAAGAACGACGTGCCGGACTTCGAGGCGGTGGCCGGGGCGGCCCACGCGCTGAAGCTGCCGGTGATCTGCGACAACACGGTGGCGACACCCTCGCTGTTCCGCCCGATCGACCACGGCGTGGACATCGTGGTCTACTCGACCACGAAGTTCATCGGCGGGCACGGCGTGCACATCGGCGGGGCCGTCGTCGACAGCGGGCGCTTCCGATGGGCGGACGACCCCGACCGCTGGCCTGAGTTCTGCGCCCCCGACGACGCCTATCACGGCGTGGTGTTCGCCGAGGCGCTGAAGGACGTGGGCAACGTCGCCTACATCGTGCACATGCGGACGCACTGGCTGCGCGACATGGGCGGGTGCATGAGCCCGTTCGCGGCGTGGCTGTTCCTGCTGGGGCTGGAGACGCTGCACGTCCGCATGCCGCGCCACGCGCAGAACGCCCAGGCCGTCGCCGAGTGGCTCGACGCCCACGACGCCGTCGAGTGGGTGAACTTCCCGGGGCTGCCCGGGCACCCCACGCACGCCAACGCCGCGAAGTACCTGCCCGCCGGGGCCGGGGCGATCATTGGCTTCGGCATCCGCGGCGGGCGCGAGGCCGGCGTCCGGTTCATCAACAGCGTCAAGCTCGCCAGCCATCTGGCGAACATCGGCGACGCGAAGACGCTGGTGATCCACCCGGCCTCCACGACGCACCAGCAGCTCAGCGAGGACGAGCAGCGTGCGGCGGGCGTGACGCCGGAGTACATCCGGCTGAGCGTGGGCATCGAGGACGTCGAGGACATCAAGGCGGACCTGGACCAGGCGCTGAGGGCATCGCAGCAGTGACCGGCGCCGGCGCGCGGTGCGGCGCGCCCCCGCGGAACGCCGTCCGGGGGCGCCAGAGGACCTGAGGTGAGCGAGACATCGGACATGCTGTTCGACAGCAGCGACGCGGTGCGGAGCGCCGCCCCGCTGGCGCACGCCCGGCAGGCGACGTTCGAGGAGCCGCTGGCGCTCGAGCTGGGCGGCGAGCTGCCGTCGGTGCAGGTGACGTACGAGACGTACGGCCGCCTCAGCCCGGCGAAGGACAACGCCGTGGTGATCTGCCACGCGCTGTCGGGCGATTCGCACGTCGCCCGCCACGACGCCGACGACGCCCCCGGCTGGTGGGACATCGCCGTCGGGCCGGGCAAGCCCATCGACACCGACCGCCTCTTCGTCATCTGTCCGAACATCCTGGGCGGGTGCCGCGGCACGACCGGGCCGAACAGCCCCAATCCCGCCACCGGTCGGCCGTGGGGGCCGGAGTTCCCCACCATCACCATCGGCGACATGGTGGCGGTGCACCGCCGGCTGGTGCGGCGGCTGGGCATCGAGCGGCCGCTCGCCGCGGTGGGCGGGTCGATGGGCGGGCACCAGGTGCTCTGGTGGGCGGCGCGGCATCCGGGCGAGCTGCGCGGAGCGGTGGCCATCGCCACCTCGCCGCGCCTCTCCAGCCAGGCGCTCGCGTTCGACATCGTCGGGCGCAACGCCATCGTGCACGATCCGAACTTCCGCGGCGGGCAGTACTACGGCGGCGGGCCCGCCCCGGACGTCGGGCTCGCCATCGCCCGCATGATCGGGCACATCACGTACCTGTCACGCGAGGCGATGCAGGAGAAGTTCGACGCCGACCGCCACGAGCCGCGCGACGTGCCCGGCGCCTTCGAGAAGCGCTTCAGCGTCGGGGCGTACCTCGGCTACCAGGGCGCGAAGTTCGTCGAGCGGTTCGACGCCAACAGCTACGCCACACTCTCCACGGCGATGGACCTGTTCGACCTGGGCGGCACGCCGGAGGCCCTGGCCGCCGCGCTCGCGCCCGCCGACTGCCGCTGGCTCGTGGTGAGCTTCACCAGCGACTGGCTCTTCGCGCCCGCCGAGAGCCGGCAGATCGTCGACGCCCTCCTCGCCAACAACAACCCCGTCAGCTACTGCAACGTCGCCACCGCCTGCGGGCACGACGCCTTCCTGCTGCCCAACGACATCGACGCCTGCGGCGGGCTCATCTGCGCGTTCCTGGCGGGCCTCGCCGGCGACCGCGAATGCTGCCCGCCCGCCGCCGCGCCCCCCGGCCGTGCCACCAGCATCTTTCAGCCCGAGCGGCTCGACCACGCCCGCATCATCGAGCTGATCCCCCCGGCCGCGAGCGTGCTCGACCTCGGCTGCGGCGGCGGGGAGCTGCTGGCGCGGCTGCGCGAGCGCGGGCACGCGCGGCTGCTGGGCGTGGAGCTCGACCAGCAGGCCGTCATCAACTGCGTCCGGCACGGGCTGGACGTGATCCACGCCGACCTGGAGGCGGGGCTGCAGGAGTTTGCCGACGGGCAGTTCGACGTGGTGGTGCTGTCGCAGACACTCCAGGCGGTGCGCGACGTGGAGAACCTGGTGGCCGAGATGCTCCGCGTGGGGCGGCGGGGCGTGGTGAGCTTTCCCAACTTCGCGTACCACAAGCTGCGGCGGATGCTTGCCGAGCAGGGCCGCGCGCCGGAGGCCGACGGCGTGCTGAAGTACCACTGGTACGACTCCCCCAACATCCGCTTCTTCAGCATCGCGGACTTCGAGGCGTTCTGCGGCGCCCGCGGCATCACCGTCCACCGCCGCGTCGCCCTCGACACCGAAGCCGGCCGCGAGATCAACAATGAGCCCAACCGCCATGCCGACCTGGCCATCTTCGTTCTCAGCCGGTGACGACTTGCGCCTTTCGGATGGCGGCAGGGGAGGGTATTTGTATCCGTATGCGGGCGCTGGTGTACCAGATCAGGCCGGTCGGCTGGCTGACGTGCAAGTGCCTGCGGCACGTGTGGGGGGGGTGCCTCACGTCGGCGATGAACGGCCTGGCGCTGTCGGACGTGCCGGAGCCCGCCCTGCCCGCCGGCGACTGGGTCCGCGTGCGGACGCGGCTGGGGGGCATCTGCGGCTCGGACACGTCCCTGCTCGACCAGAAGATGCCGCACGACTCGATCCTCCAGGCCTACAGCTCCATGCCGATGCTGCTGGGGCACGAGAACGTGGGCGTGGTGGAAGAGGCCGGCCCGCAGGTCGATCCGTCGTGGGTGGGCCGGCGGGTCTGCGTGGAGCCGACGCTCTGCTGCGAGGTGCGCGGGCTGGAGCCCCCCTGCCCGCGCTGCCGGGCGGGCGAGTACGGCGCGTGCGAGTGCTTCGGCGAGGACGGCACCGGGCGGGCCAAGCTGCCGCCCGGAACGAGCATCGGCTACAACAGCCGAACCGGCGGATCGTTCGGCGAGACGTTCGTGGCCCACGTCAGCCGGCTGGTGCCCGTGCCGCCGGGGCTCAGCGACGAGCAGGCGGTGCTCACCGACCCGCTGGCGTGCGGGCTGCACGCGGTGCTGCGGGCGGACCTGTCGTCGGCGGAGCGGGTGCTGGTCTACGGGACGGGCATGCTCGGCCTGAGCGTCATCGCGGCGCTTCGGGCGACGGGCTACACCGGGTGGATCGACGCGGTGGACCGCGCCGGCTACCTCGACCGCCTCGCGCGGAGCGCCGGGGCGAGCGGCTTTCTGATCCTGCCCCGCCGCCCGCGCCAGCGCTACGAGCAAATCGCCGAGCTGACGAAGGGCACCGTGCAGAAGGCCCGCTTCGGCGGGTACATGCTCTCCGGCGGCTACGACGCCGTCTTCGAGTGCGTCGGCAGCGTGCCGTCGCTGGGGGAGTGCCTCAAGTGGACCCGCGCCCGCGGGCAGGTGGTGCTGGTGGCCACCGGGCACGGGCGCGGCGCCGACCTGACGGCGGTGTGGTTCCGCGAGCTGACGGTGCTCGGGGCCTACGGGCGGCAGGAGGAGACGTTCGAGGGGCGGCGCGTCGGCACGTACGAGCTGGTGCACGAGCTGATGAGGAGCGGGCGGCTGGCGGTGACGAAGCTGCTGACGCACACGTTCCCGCTCGAGGACTACAAGACGGCTTTCCACGTGGCGATGGCCAAGGCGCGTCACCGGGCCGTTAAGGTGGCGTTCGACTTCCGGTAACCGGCGGCTCAGCAGGGAGAGTGGCAATGGCGAAGCGCAAATGCCTGGTCGGCGTGGTGGTGGGCTCCGACAGCGACCTCGAGACGATGCAGCGCTGCCTGAGGCAGCTCGATGAGTTCGGCATCGGATACGAGGTGCGGGTGATCTCGGCCCACCGCACGCCCGACGCCGCCCACGACTACGCCGCCACCGCCGAGCAGCGCGGGCTCAAGGTCGTCATCGCCGCCGCCGGCATGAGCGCCGCCCTGGCCGGTGTGCTCGCCGCGAAGACGACGCTGCCGGTGATCGGCGTGCCGATGGCGGCCGGGCCGCTCGCGGGAATCGACGCCGCCCTCGCGACCATGCAGATGCCGCCCGGCGTGCCGGTGGGGTGCATGGCGATCGGGGGCGCGGGGAACGCGGCCGTCTACGCCGCGGCCATCCTGGCCGTGTGCGACGCGAAGCTCGCCGCGAAGCTGCGGCGGTTCAAGGCGGCCCAGGCGAAGGGGGTGGCGCGCAGAGATGTTGCCGTGCGCAAGCGGAAATAGCGGCGGGCATCGGCCTGGAGCGAGCCGCGGCCGAGCTGGCCGCGGCACGCCTGGCCGGCGACGGCCAGGTGACGTTGCGAAGCCGCCTCTACGCCGCCCCGAGCGGCTGGGGGAGGGGCTCTCGGTCGAGGGGCTCCTGCTCCATGGGCAGCGGCGACAGCCGCTCGGCGCACCATCGCTTCCACGCGGCTGCACGCTCGTCGATCGCCAGGGCGATTGCGCCGTCGAGGAAGCCCGGGGGGAAGTTCTTGGCCGGGCGCCAATCGTCGCAGCTCTCGCAGATGCCGCGGAACAGGTGCGGGTGGTCGATGATCGGGCACGGGCGGGCGCGGTCGGTGATCTGCTTCTGGATGGCCCGATAGGCCACGAACACCGGATGGCGCTCGATGAACCGCGTGAGGCTCGGGTACGGGCTGCGGCCCTCGATGATGTCGAAGATGTTGCCGCAGGCGATGGGGGAGAACACGCACGGGCTGATGTCGCCGTTGGCGTAGATGTGGAAGTAGTAGCGTCCGCCGGCGATGCACCCGCC
>CAZMDT010000235.1:0-5215 GCA_964564965.1 uncultured Planctomycetaceae bacterium
GGGGCCGTCGCCGCGGGCATCGGCGCCCTCCGGCCGGGAGCTTACAGGCCCTTCAGCACGTCGAGCAGCATCCCCACGCCCCTGTCGATTACGTCGTCCGACGTGTTCAACGGCGGCGCCAGGCGCACCACGTTGGCCTGGGCGATGCACACCAGCAAGCCGCGACGCATCGCCTCGACGAAGACCGGCTTGGAGGCCGTGTCGAGCTCGATACCGATCATCATGCCCAGGTGCCGCACGGCCTTGACGCAGCCGATTCCCGCCTCGCCGATGGCGGCGGCGATGCCGTCGCCGGTCCGCGCGGCGCGATCGACGAGGCCCTCCTCCTCGATGACGCGCATGGCGGCGGCCCCGCCTGAGGCGCAGAGCGGATTGCCGCCCATCGTGCAGCCGTGCTTGCCCGGCGCGAGCACGTCGGCCCACTTCGGCGCCGCCACGCAGGCCCCCACGGGCGCCCCGCCGCCGACCGCCTTGGCGAGCGTCATGACGTCAGGCTCGATGCCGTAATGCTGGTAGGCGAACCACTTGCCGGTCCTGGCCGGGGCCGTCCACACCTCGTCGCAGATCAGCAGCGCCCCGCGCTCGTCGCACAGGGCCCGCAGCCCCTGCATGAACCGCTTCGAGGGGAGGTTCACGCCGCCCTCGCCCTGCACCGGCTCGACGAACACGCCGGCGGTCTGGTCGTCGATCGCCAGCGACGCGGCGTCGAGGTCGTCGTAGGCGACGTTGGTGAGGCACTCGGGCAGCATGGGCTCGAAGCCCGCCTGTTTGCCGGGCGTCAGCGACAGCCCGCCCATGGTCCGCCCATGGAAGCAGTTGCTGAAGCTGACGAGCTGGCGGCGCCCCTCGCCGCCGGCCAGCCGGGCGAGCTTCAGAGCGGCCTCGTTCGCCTCCGCGCCCGAATGGCAGAAGAAGACCTTCCCGCCGAACGCGTGCTCGGTGATCCGGCGCGCCAGCTCAACCTGCGGAGCGCTCGTGAAGAAGTTGCCGTGCGACAGCAGCGTCTCGGCCTGGGCCTTCACCGCCGACACGACGGCAGGATGGCAGTGCCCCACCGCCCCGCCGGCGCCGAACCCCGCGAAGAAGTCGATGTATTCCTTCCCGTCCGCGTCCCAGAGGCGCGACCCCGCCCCCCGGGCGACCGCCAGCAGCGGCGGGCCGTAGTTCGGCATCAGGAGCCCCTTCGTCGCCTCGATCAGCTCGTCCTGCTTGGCCATGTCGGTCTCTCCGTGGGAACGCGAAGGGGCGTTTGTACGGCGAGGGGCCGTCAGGGTCAAGCCCGGGCGGCGCCCCTAGAATGGCACGACGCCGGCGCCAGGGAGATGCCGATGCCGCACAAGACCACCGCGAACGGCGCGGCCGCGACGGCGGCCGCCGGTGAGATCGCCTGGGCGGACTGGGGCGAGGAGGCGTTCGCCCGCGCCCGGCGGGAGGACAAGCTGATCCTGCTCGACAGCGGGGCCACGTGGTGCCACTGGTGCCACGTGATGGACCGCCTGACGTACGAGGACGCCGAGGTGATCCGCCTGGTCAACGAGCGGTTCATCGCGGTGCGGATCGACCGCGACCGCCTGCCGGACGTGGACGCCTGTTATCAGCGCGCCGCCCCCCTCGTCGAGTCGCGGGGCAACGGCTGGCCGCTGACCGTCGTCATCACGCCCGAGGGGTACACGCTCTACAAGGCGACCTTCCTGCCCCCGCGCGCCGGCGGCCCATACGTCGCCCGCATCGGCCTCGTCGAGCTGCTCCAGCGGCTCGATCGTCTGTGGCGGACGAACCGCGAGCGCGTCAACGAGGCCGGCGCGGCCATGCGAGAGCGGTCCGCCGAGCAGTTCGAGACGGCATTCACAGAGCCCGGCGAGGTGACCGGCGCGACCGTCGACGAGGTCGCCGCCGCACTGGCCGACGGCTACGACGCCGCGCACGGCGGCTTCGGCTCGGCACCGAAGTTCTTCACCGTCGGCGGGCTGGAGATGCTGCTCGTCCGCGCGTGGGCCGGAGACACCCGCGCCCGCGAGATGCTCGCCGCCACGCTCGACGCGATGGCCCGCGGCGGGGTGTACGACCAGGTGGGCGGCGGCTTCCACCGCTACAGCGTCGACGCCCGATGGCACGTGCCGCACTTCGAGAAGATGGCCGCCGACAACGCCGCCCTGCTCGCCCTCTACGCCAACGCCCACGCGCTCACGGGGCGCCACGGGTACGCCCGCCTCGCCCGGCAGACGCGGCAGTGGATCGCCCGCGTGCTGACCGACCCCGACACCGGGGGCTTCTACGCCAGCCAGGATGCCGACGTCGGGGGCGATGACGATGGGGACTACTTCACCTGGACAATCGACGAGGCCCGCGCGGCTCTGGGGGAGCAGGCGAAGGTCGCCCTGGCCTTCTACGCCATCGACGATGAGGGCGACGTTCACGGCCGGCCCGGGCGGAACGT
Organism: uncultured Planctomycetaceae bacterium; assembly: GCA_964564965.1. Lineage (GTDB taxonomy): Bacteria > Planctomycetota > Phycisphaerae > SM23-33 > SM23-33 > CAZMDT01. Next base: position 2,438 of record CAZMDT010000235.1, read on the forward strand.
GCTTCACGTGCCGAAGTCCGCCGCCCAGGTTGCCAGGCTGCTGGACATGGAGGAGCAGCGGGTGACCGAGGCAGTCGCCGAGGCCCGGCGGAAGCTTCTGGCCGCGCGGGAGCAGCGGCAGGCGCCCGCCGTGGACAAGACGATTTTCGCCGACCTGAACGGCATGCTGATCGACGCCCACCTGACGATGTACGAGCGGCTCGGCGAGGAGGAGGCGAAGGGCGCGGCGATTGCCGCCCTGCGGACCGTGCTCGACACGCTTCGTGGTGCAGGGGGCGTCTTTGCCCACTTTCGCGAGAACTCGGAGCTTCGGCGCCCGGGGCTGCTCGCCGACCAGGCCTGGATGGCGCGCGCACTGCTCCACGCGTACGCCGTCACGCTGGAGCGGCGCTACCTCGATGCCGCCCTCCGGTCGGCCGATTCCATCCTTGCCGCGCTGACGGCTGACGACGGCGGCTTCCTGAGCAGGCCGGCGTCGGCGACGACCCGCCCGGCGGCCGTGGCGCCCTCACGCAGCTGGGACGACTCGCCCGGCCGAAGCGCCGCCTCGGTGGCGGCGCAGATGCTGCTGGACCTGGGGCACGTGACCGGCGAGGGGCGCTATGCCGTCGCGGCGCGGAAGGCGCTCGCCAGCTTCGCCGGCGGGGTATCGCGGCAGTGGGGCCTGTTCTTCGGCGGGTACGCGGTAGCGGCAGAGCATTCGCTGCACGGCCCGCGGACGATCGTCGTGGCAGGCGCCGGCCCGGCGGCCAATGCCCTCGCGGGCGCCGCCCGGCGGGCGTACGTGCCGGGCGGGCTCGTGATGGCGCTTCGGCATGGCGTGAAGGCCGACCGGGCGATTCTGGGCCGCCTGATTGGCGCCGCCGGCGAGCGTCCGGCCGCGTACGTCTGCCGTGGGACGGCGTGCCTCGCCCCGGCGTACGATCCTGAGGATCTCCGGGGCCGGCTCTCGGAACTCGCCCAGGGCGACTGAAACGGCCGGCGCGAGAGCCGCGCCGGCACCCCGGCGGAACTGGCGCAGCACTGCGAGTCTTTGCGCCGCCTGGCGTCTTGCGGCTTGACGGCTTGCGCGGGTTTGCCTAAAGTTGCCTGTCCGACCGGGGCGCCGCCTCACTCGCGGCCGCGCCGGGGTGGGACGATTTCGCGTCGCCGGGGGCGCGCTGCGTCGGCGCGCCTGGTCGCGACGGGCTCATAACCGAAAGCCAGACCATGCCCGAGGATACTGAGGAAAGCCGCCAGCCGGAACCGCAGGCCGAGGCCGTCGCACCCGAGACAGAGGAGCAGGCGGCGGCCGGCGAGGAGGCCGGGCCGAAGAACCAGGTCGCCGTCGAGGACGCCGGCACGCTCAGGAAGAAGGTGACGGTCACCGTCCCGCGGGCGAAGATCGACGCGAAGTTCGACGAGATGTTCGGGGAGCTGGGGCGGACGGCGCAGGTGCCGGGGTTCCGCATCGGGCGTGCCCCCCGCCGGCTCATCGAAAGGCGCTTCGGGCGCGAGGTTCGCGACGACGTCCGCAACGCGCTCATCGGCGAGTCCCTCGGCGAGGCCGTCGAGCAGTCGGAACTGAAGACGCTCGGCGAGCCCGACATCGACCTCGACGCCATCAAGCTGCCCGACGGCGACGACATGACCTTCAGCTTCGAGGTGGAGATCCAGCCGGAGTTCGACCTGCCCGAGCTGAAGGGCATCCGCGTCGAGAAGCCCGCGCTCGAGGCGACGGACGAGCGGATCGACGGGCTCTTCGAGCAGGTCCGCCTGAACCAGGCACGCTATGAGAACGTGGACGCCCCCGCCGAGGCGGGCGACGAGGTGCTCGCCGGGGCGGCCGTGGCCGGCGAGGGGATCGATACGGTCGAACGCCCGGGGCTGACCCTCCACGTGGCGCCGGGCCAGGTCGAGGGCCTGCCGCTGGTGGCCCTCGGCGAGGCCCTCGCGGGCAAGAGGGCCGGCGAGACGGCGACACTGTCGGTCACCGTGCCGCAGGCCCACCCCAACGAGGCGTGGCGCGGCAAGGAGCTGACCGTGGCGCTGACGATCAGCCAGGTGCGGCGGCGGGTCCTGCCGAAGCTCAACGACGACTTCGCCGCCTCGGCGGGGTTCGGGTCGCTGAAGGAGATGCGCGCGTACATGGCCACGCGCCTGAAGGGGCGGCTGGAGGTCGAAACCCAGCGGGCCATGCGCGACCAGGCCTGCCAGTACCTGCTGGACCACACGGACTTCGACCTGCCGGAGCGGGTGGTGGCACGCCACACGGCCCGGGTGCTTCAGCGACGGGCCGTGGACTTGCTCCAGCGCGGCGTGCCGCGCCAGCAGATCGACGAGCACCTCACCGAGCTTCAGGCGGCCGCCTCCGACCAGGCCAAGCGGGACCTGAAGCTCTCATTCATCCTCGGAAAGGTCGCCGAGGACCGGAAGGTGGAGGTCGCCGACGCCGAGGTGAACGCCCGGATCGCGCAGATGGCCGCGGCGTACAACCGCCGCCCGGAGCGTCTCCGCCAGGAGCTGGCGCAGGATGGTTCGCTGGAGCAGGTGACCACGGCGCTGCGCGAGGAGAAGGTGCTGGACGCCCTGCTGGCCGAGGCGAAGGTCGTCGAGGCGGCGCCGGAGAAGGCGGAACAGAAGCCGAAGAAGGCGGCGAAGAAGGCGGCGGCCAAGAAGCCCACGAAGAAGACGGCGAAGAAGGCGGCGGCCAAGAAGCCCGCGAAGAAGGTCACGAAGAAGGCGGCGGGCAAGAAGTCGAAGGACGCCGAGGCGGAAAGCCAGAGTCAGGAGCAACGG
>CAZMDT010000236.1:0-5173 GCA_964564965.1 uncultured Planctomycetaceae bacterium
CCTCCTGCATCCCCGCCAGCCGCAGCACGTCCTCGGCCATTCGCTCGCCCCACGCGCCGCGGCGCTGCGTGCTCGCCAGCATCTTGTGCAGTTCGCCGGTGGTCTGCGAGAGCATGGCCACGGAGCCGGCGAGCCGGCCGAAGTCCTGCCGCCGCTCCGCCTCGACGCGCTGGACGAACTGCTGGACGTGCAGGAGGCGCTCGTTGACGGCCTTGACGGCCTCATCAATCAGCGCCTTCTTGCCCTCAAGCTGGGCGGCGGCGGTTTCGGTCAGGCGCTTCGAGTTCGCGTCGAGTGCATCGCCGGCCAGGGTTGCGAAGGTCTCGCGCGTCTGCCGCTGAGCGGCCCGCCCGCGGACGTGCCCCACCACCAGGGCGATCGCTGCCCCGACGACCGCCCCCGCCACGAAGCCGATGATGAACCACGTCGCCATGCCGATGGCCCCTTGCCGGGGGCATTCTAAGCGGCCCGAGCCTTCCGTGCACACGTTTCTGACGTATACTTGGCCGGCGAGGCATGGGCGGAGAAACGGCAATGGCGATGGGAATGGCGTTGGCGTTGGCGATGGCGCTGCTCGTGAGCGTGGCGACGGCGGCGGGCGCGGAAGGCGAGGCGGATGAGGGCGCGGAAGCCATCAGTCTCCATGTCTCGCCGGCCGGGGACGACAGGAACGCCGGAACAGAAGACAAGCCGTTTGCCACGCTGCCCCGCGCCCAACGGGCGCTCCGCGAACTCAGACAACGCAAGCCGCAGGCCTCGTTAGAACTCGTGCTCGTGGCGGGCACGTACCTCCTTGACAAGCCCCTTGTGCTCACGCGGCAGGATTCCGGTGCCGCGGGGGGCGGGCACACCGCCGTGCGGGCGGCTTCGGACGACAGGGAGACGCGCCTGATCGGCGGGCGGCGGATCGGCGGCTTCAAGCCGGTGACCGACAAGGCCGTGCTGACGAGGCTGCCCGAGCCCGCCCGCGGCAAGGTCGTCCAGACCAGCCTGAAGGACCAGGGCATCACCGATTACGGCGAACTGACCCCCCGCGGCTTCGGCAAGACCACGAAGAAGGGGCACCTGGAGCTGTTCTTCGACGGCCAGCGCATGCCGCTGGCGGGCTGGCCCAACGAAGGCTGGGCGACGCTCGGCTGGGCGCCCGGCAAACAGCCCGCCAAGCTCCCGCCGAAGGGACAGAGGCCGATCACGAAAGACCACTTCTTCTACGAAGGCGACCGCCCGAGCCGGTGGCTGACGGCCGAGGACCTGTGGGTCCACGGATACTGGAAGCAGGACTGGGCCGACGGGTACGTGAAGGTCAAGGCCATCGACCCGACGCAGCGACGGATCGACACGCACGAGCCGCACGGCGTCTACGGCTGCGTGCCGGGGCAAAGGTGGCGGGCGCTCAACCTCATCGAGGAGCTCGACGCCCCCGGCGAGTGGTGGCTGGACCGGAAGACGGGGGTGCTCTACTTCTGGCCGCCGTCGCCCGTGGAGAAGGCGGAAGTGATCGTCTCGATGCTCGACGGGCCGATAATCCTCGTCGACAACGCTTCCCGGGTCAGGCTGGCTTCTCTCACGCTGGAGTGCTCACGGGGCAACGGCGTGGAGGTCCGCGGGGGGCGGGACGTCCTTCTGCTGCGCTGCACGATCCGCGACCTCGGCGGCAGCGGCGTGGTCGTGGACGGGGGCGACGTGCACTCGGTCGCCGGCTGCCACATCCACGACGTGGGCGAGGCGGGCATCCAGCTTCGCGGGGGGGACCGAAAGACCCTCCAGCCGGCGGGGCACTCCGCCCGTCGCAACCACATTCACCACTACGCGCAGTGGTGCCGCACGTACCGCCCCGCCGTCGGCGTCAGCGGCGTCGGCAACACGGTCCAACGGAATCTCATCCATGACGGCCCGCACGTGGGCATTCAGCTCGGCGGAAACGATCACCTCATCGAGCTGAACGAGATCCATCACGTCGCGCTGGAGACGGGCGACACGGGCGTGTTCTACAAGCAGGGCGTGGGCGTGGCGCTTTCGGGCGTGGGGTGCCGGGCGTCGCACAACCTGATCCACGACTGCCCCCGCTTCGCCTTCCTCTTCGGCGGCAACGATCACCTGATCGAGTTCAACGAGATCCACAGCGTCTGCACCGATACCGGCGACGTCGGCGCCTTCTACATGGGCCGCGACTGGACCGCCCGCGGCACGGTCATCCGCCACAACTACTTCCACGACATCCACGGCCTGAACATGGGGGCCAACGCCGTGTACCTCGACGACGCCGCCAGCGGCATCACCGTCGAGGGCAACATCTTCCGCGACGTCAACCGGGCGGCGTTCATCGGCGGCGGGCGGGACAACCGCGTGGCCGACAACGTCTTCGTGGACTGCAAGGTCGCCGTGCACGTGGACGCCCGCGGGCTCGGCTGGGCGGCCGAGCACGTCGCCCGCGGCGGCGGCTGGCGGATGTACGAGAAGCTCCGCAGCGTCGCCTACGACAAGCCGCCTTACAGCGAGCGCTACCCGGAACTGGCGAGGATACTCGAGGGCGACCCGCGCGTGCCCCTCGGCAACGTCATCGAGCGGAACCTCTGCACGCGGAGCACCTGGCTGGAGCTGCCCGGCGTGAAGCGCGAGTGGCTGACGATCCGGAACAACCTCACCGAGGAAGACCCGAGGTTCATCGACCCCGCGAAGGGCGATTTCCGCCTCCGCGAGGATTCCCCCGCCTGGAAGCTGGGGTTCGTCCGCATCCCGGTCGAGAGAATCGGCCCGGAAGGGCAAGAGCCAGAGAAAGGACCGAACGAGAAATGAAGATCACCGTGGACTGTTCAAAGCCCGCCGGCCGACTGGCGCACTTCTGGCGGAGCGCCGGCTTCACGCCCGCCAAGTGGCTGCTCCGCCCGGACATGAAGCAGACCCTCGCCTACGCCGGCTCCATGCCGCGCGGGGGCATGCGGTTCGTGCGCATCCACTGGCTGCTCGACCTCGTGAAGGCGACCGGCCTGGACACTGGCCTGCCCGCCTACGACTTCTCCGACCTCGACGAGGGGCTCGACCGCATCGTCGCCTGCGGGCTCAAGCCCTTCTTCGAGCTGATGGGCAAGCCCTCGGAGATGTTCACCGACTTCGCCGCCGACGCGCAGGTGCGGGCGTGGAAGCGGATGATCCGCGACCTGGCCGTGCACCTGATGGACCGCTACGGCCGCGAGGAGGTCGAAAGCTGGTACTTCGAGACGTGGAACGAGCCGGACGTGGGCTTCTGGCGCGACCGCTTCGGCGAGGCGTTGCAGCCGCTGCTGAATTACTACGACGCATGCAGCGAGGGGCTGAAGGAGGCCAACCCGCGCCTGCGGTTCGGCGGGCCGGGCACCTGCCAGGGCCTGTCCGAAACGCTCAAGGCCGTGCTCGCCCACTGCCACAGCGGGCGGAACTACTTCACCGGCGAGGCGGGCGTGCGGATGGACTTCATCAGCGTGCACGTCAAGGGCGCCAGGGCCACGCCCGAGGACATCAACCCCGACTCGATGCGGATCATCCGGGGCGAGCGCGAGATCATCGAGCACATCCGCCGCCACCACCCTCCCCTGGCGGAGCGGCCGTTCATGAACGACGAGTGCGACCCGCAGGTCGGCTGGTGGGATATCCACTCCTGGCGCGGCAAGACCTACCACGCCGCCATCGCCGCCAAGATCATCAACCAGCACCTGCTCTGCCTCGCCGATGGGATGGGCGTCCGTTACGAGCTGCTGAGCAACGACAACGGCTTCATGGGCTCGTGGGGCAACCGCACGCAGCTCGCCCGCCTCGCCCGCGAGGAGCAGGTCGAACGCGGCGAGTTCGCCCTCATCAAGAAGCCCGTCCTGAGCCTGATGGCGCTGCTGGCGCTGCTGGGCGAGGAGCGCGTGGCGGCGGGCGGCCTGGGCGGGCCGGAGGCCGACGTGGGGGCGATCGCCACGCGGGGCGCCGCCGACGGGGCCGAGCAGGTCGCCATTCTGCTGTACAACTGCCCCGACAGGATCATGTCGTCGGGGCGGGAGCGGATTGACCTCCGGCTGGAGGGCGTGCCGTTCGAGCGGGCCGTCGCCGCGCACTGGCGGCTCGACGAGGACCACGGGGAGGCGTTCGCCGCGTGGGAGCGCGCGGGCGCCCCGAGCGCCCCCGAGCCCGAGCCGCTCGCCGAAATCCGCCGCCATCAGGAGCCGGAGCTGATCCTCCGCCGCAAGGTCACCGCCGTCAACGGCGAGCTTCGGCTGCGGTTCGACATGCCGGTGCCGAGCGTGAGCCTGGTGCTGCTCAGCACCCAGCCGGAGGCCGGGCCCGGCAAGGTCGGCGGCCTGAAGGCCGAGGTCTATCCCGGCCTGCACGGGCGCGACGTGATGCTCACGTGGCAGGGGCTCGACTCGCGGCTGGTCCGCACGTACGAGGTGCTGGCCGCCGAGCGGAAGCGCGGACCCTTCCGCCGCGTCAACGAGGCCGAAACGATCTGCTCCGCCTTCATGCACGCCCCGGGCGAGGCCGGCCCCTCGTGCTACAAGGTGCGGGCGATCGACCTGTGGGGCCGCAAGGGCCCGATGTCCGACGCGCTCGTCGTGGAGTGACGGCGGGCGGCGGGCTTTGCGGCGGCGCGGGTGCCCGCTATGATGCGCCCATGCCGCTGCCCCTCGTCGCCATCGTCGGCCGGCCAAACGTCGGCAAGAGCAGCCTGCTCAACCGCCTCGTCGGGCGGCGGATCGCCATCGTCGATCCCACGCCCGGCGTCACGCGCGACCGCATCGCCGCCCCGCTCGCCCTCGGCGAGGGCCGGGCTGCACGCTACGTCGAGCTCGTCGACACCGGGGGCATGGGCATCGACGACGCTGACCGTCTCACCGACGCGGTCGAGGCGCAGATCGCCTACGCCATGTCGGCCGCGGTGCTCATCCTCTTCGTCGTGGACGCCACCGAGGGCCTCACGCCGCTCGACCGCCACGTCGCCGAGCGGCTTCGCCGGCAGGACAAGCCCGTGGTGCTGGTGGCCAACAAGGTGGACGGCGAGCGCCAGCCGACGGAGATTCACGAGCTTCACGGCCTGGGCTTTGGCGAGCCGCTGGCGATGTCGGCGCTGCACGGGTGGGGCTCCAGCGCGCTGCTGGAGGCCATCGCCGAGCGCCTGCCCGACCTGCCGGCCGAGCCGCCCGCCCCGCCGGTC
>CAZMDT010000237.1:0-484 GCA_964564965.1 uncultured Planctomycetaceae bacterium
ACGCGCCAGCTGAGCAGTCGCGTGGCCGAGGGGGCGCGGTCGCACTCGGCGCCGGCGGGCGGGCACAGCGAGAATCCGTGGTGGTAGTCGACGTACCTCGGGCCGAGCTGGGTGTCGGCATCGGCGGCGGCAAGCGACGCGCCGGCCGTCAGCAGGACCGCGACAAACATCCGCGTGGCGTGGGTCATCATGGCCGCCTCCCGCTGTAGTGAATCGGCAACGGGCGGGGTTTTCCGCGACAGGAATTGGCCTTCCCCCATGCAGGGCGGCGCCGGCGCCGCCCTGCCGACGCGCCGCCCCCGCACCCGACGGGGCCTCGTTGACACTGCCCGCCGCCCGGGTGACAATGCGCCGATGATGGCTCAACCCGCGCAGCCGCTGCCCGTCAAGCTGATCTGCGGGATGATCTCGGCCGACCGGAAGCTGCTCGACGAGACGATTCGCCCGCTCAGCCGGGCCTTTGGGCCGGCCGACCTCGTCAGCG
>CAZMDT010000237.1:494-5166 GCA_964564965.1 uncultured Planctomycetaceae bacterium
GACCTGACACACTACTACGACGAGGGGATGGGCTCGCCGCTCTATCGTCGGTGGGTGGCGTTCGAGCGGCTGGCGGCGCCCGACGCCCTCGCCGAGGCCAAGCTCACCACGAACGCCATCGAGGCCGACCTCGCCGCCGAACGCGCCGCCGGGGCACCGCGACCCATCAACCTCGACCCCGGTTACCTCGACCTCGCCCGCCTCGTGCTCGCCAGCATGAAGGACCACGCACACCGCATCTACCTCGGCCGCGGCGTCTATGCCGAGATCACTCTCCTGTATCAGAGCCGTCGCTGGCAGAAGCTTCCCTGGACCTTTCCAGACTTCGCGTCGGGCCGGTACGACGCGTTCCTGACCGCCGCGCGCGGCCGCCTCCAGGCCGCCCGCCGGGGGGCCGCTACATGATCTTCTGGGCCGGACTTGGCGCCATGCTGCTCTCGCTGGCGCTGGCGGCGCTGGCGACGCCGCTGTCGCGCCGCGTGGCGGTGCGGCTGGAGATGCTGGACGTGCCCGGCCGCCACAAGGCCCACGCGAGGCCCACGCCGCTTTTGGGCGGTGCGGCGATCTTCGCGGCTATCTTCGGGCCGGCGCTGCTGGCGCTGGCGCTCGCCCGCATCTGGGCCAGCCGCGGAGCCGACGGGCTGCCCACGTGGCTGCCGGAGGTGCTGAAGGAGCACGTTGCCGGCGCGGCCGCCCGCGCGCCGATGGCGCTGGGGATTCTCGCGGGCGCGCTGCTGCTTCACGTCGTCGGGCTGATCGACGACCGCCGCGGGCTCGGACCGCTGGTGAAGCTGCTGGCGCAGACGGTCGCGGCGGCGTTCGTGGTGGTCGTCTGCGGCGTGCGTATCCTCACGGTGGCGGGGCCGACCGTCAGCACCATCGCGACGATCGTGTGGCTGGTGGCGATCACTAACTCGTTCAACTTCCTGGACAACATGGACGGGCTGTGCGCGGGCGTGGCGGCGATCGTGGCGGCGGCGCTACTGGGCGCGGCGGCAAGCATGGGCCAGGCGTTCGTCGCCGGCCTGCTGTGCCTCGTGCTCGGGGCGGTCCTGGGGTACCTCCCGTATAGCTTCCCCCCCGCCAGCACGTTTATGGGCGACGCCGGGTCGCTGGTCATCGGCTTCCTGCTCGGCGTGGCGAGCTGCCTGACCACCTACGTCGTGCCGGGCCAGACGTACTATCTCTACGGCATCTTCGTGCCGCTGGTGGCGATGGCCCTGCCGCTGTACGACACGGCGAGCGTCATGCTCATCCGCATCCGCGAGGGGCGCAACCCGATGGTCGGCGACCGGCGGCACTTCTCGCACCGGCTGGTCCGCCGCGGCATGAGCGTCCGCACGGCCGTGCTGACGGTCTATCTCTGCACCGCCGGCACGGCCATCGCCGCGTCGCTGCTGCCGCGCGTCGACCCCTTCGGCGCGGTGCTCGTCTTCTGCCAGACCGCGGCGATGCTCCTGATCGTGGCCCTGCTCGAAGCAGGTGACGCGGCGCCATGAAGGCCCGCCACGCATCGCCGCCCCAGGCGCCCCCGGGCCGTGCCGGCCGAACCGCACGGGCGACCGACCCCGCCGCCCTGCTCATCCTCCTGGTGTGCCTCGTCGCCCGCGTGCACCTGCCGGAGGTGCCGTTCCGCACGTCGAATCTCAGTTGGGCCGTCGCCGCCTTCGCCCGCGGCGACAACAGCCACGATCTCGCCACCGTCCGCGCCGAGCCGGGGCGGATCGCCTTCGCGGTGCTCACGCTCGCCGCCGTCGCCGTCTGGCTCATCGGCCGGGCGGCTGCGGGCGATCTCCGTATCCGGCACGGCTGGCTGGGGCTGCTGATCCTCGCGTTCACCGGCCTGGGTCTGGCGGCCGCGCTTGCCGCGTCGGACAAACGTTCGGCGCTCGACGCGTGGGTCGAGCAGTCGAGCCTGCTCGCGGGCGGCTTCCTGGTGGCGCAGCTTTGCGGGGACCGGCGGCGGTTCCGCCTGGTGGTCGTCGTGCTGGCCGGACTGGCGGCGGCGCTGGCGGTGAAGGGCTTCTGGCAGCTCGGCGTGGAGATTCCCGCGCGGGTGGCGGCCTTCGAGGAGGACCCGGCGCGGTTCCTCGCCGCCCAGGGCATCGAGCCCGCCACGCCGAACGCGGAGATGTTCGCCGCGCGCGTGCGCGACTCCTCGCTCAGCGGGTACTTCCCGCTGGCCAACGTATTCGGCTCGATGCTCATCGTGCTGCTGGCGGCCGCTGCGGGACTTGCCGGCGCCAAGCTCGCCGCCGCGCGCCGCGCCGTCCCCGTCTGGCGCCGCACCGCCCGGCGCGGCGAGGTGCACCTGCCCACCGTCGCCGCCGTGATCGCCGCGGGCACCGCCCTGCCCGTCGCGGCTGCGCTGCTGCTGGCGCACAGCCGGGGGGCGATCCTCGCGGCGGGCGCCGGGGGCGCCGCCGCGGCGGCCGTGCTGGTGTTCCGCCGGCGGCTCGCCCGGCATCGGCGCAAGGCGCTCGCGGCAGCGGCGTGCGTGGTGCTGCTGGCGGCGGCGGGGGTGGTCGCCTACGGGTTGCGCCGCGACCGGCTGCCGACGCGGACAATGACCTTCCGGTGGTACTACTGGACGGCCTCGGCGGAGATCATCGGCGAGCGGCCGCTTCTCGGCGTCGGGCCGGCCAACTTCGCCTCCGCGTATCTCCGCCATCGGCGCCCCAGCGCCGAGGAGGCCGTCAAGATGCCCCACAACGTGCTGCTGCACGCGGCGGCCGAGTACGGCCTGCCGGGCGGGGCGTGCTACGTAGCCGTTCTGATCGGCATGCTCGTGGTGGCCTCCCGGCCGGGGGCGGCGAATGAGGCCGAGGTCGCCGGGCCTCGGGCCCGGCCGGCCCGCCGGGCGGCCGTCATCGCGCTGCTGGCGGGCGGGGCCATCGCCGCGCGTGCCCTGCTGGCGGACGCGTCGGCCGGCGCGGAAGCGATGCTCATCGATGCCGTCCTCCCGGGCGCTGTGCTCGCCGTGGCACTGGTGGCGGCGTGGTGGAGCGGCGGTGGGGCCAATGCCTTCGTAGCGCCCGCCGCGCGGGTGGCCTTGGTGTGCGGGGCCGCCGCCTTCGTCCTGCACAACACCGTCAGCCTCAGCCTGTGGATGCCGGGAGCGGCGATGGTGTTCTGGGTAGCGGCCGGGGCGTGCGCGGGACAGGCGCCCGGCCGGGAGCATCGGCTGTCCGGGGCGCGGTGGGCGGCAGCGGCCGGCGGCGTGGCCGCCCTCACGGCGGCGATCGCGCTGCTGTTGTGGCCGGTATGGCGCCGCAGCCGACTGACCGAGCAGCTCACCGCGGCGCTCGCCCGGGGGGATCTCGCCGCAGCCCTGGCATACGAGGCATCCGCCGTCGGAGCGGACCCCATCGACCCGCTGGCCCCCGCCGACGCCGCGAAGGTCCTCCGCCTCGCCGCGACCGTGGCCCCAACCCCCCGCGCGGCCGCGGGGTACCAGACGCGGGCGCTCGAACTGGCCCGCGAGGCCATCCAGCGCGACCCGGAGAACTCCGGCCGCTTCCGCTCCGCCGCGGAGATTCAGCACGAGCGGGCCCTCGCCACGGGTGCGGCGCCCGTCCTGCGGGCCGACGCCGCGGAACTCGCGCTGAACGCCGTCACGCTCGATCCTCAGAACGCCCGCCTTCGCATCCAGTGCGCTCGCATACTTCTCGATGCCGGGCGCCGCGTCGAGTGCCTCCGTCAGCTTGCGCAGGCGGAGCGGGTGGACGCCGCCCTCGAACCGCAGAGCACGCTGCGCCTGGGGGGGCGCGAGCGCGGGGAGCTGGCGGCGATGAGGGCGCGGGCGGAGGGGCACCCCCCTCCCTAGCTCGCCGCCTTCGCGCAGGCGATGGTGTTCCGCAGGAGCATGGCGACCGTCACCGGACCGACGCCCCCCGGCACGGGCGTGATGGCCGCCGCCTTCGCCTTCGCCGCCTCGAAGTCCACGTCGCCGACGGTCCGCATCGCCGCCTTGCCCTTCTCGTTCTTGAGCGGCTCGCCGGCGTCGTCGAAGCCCTTCGGGATGCGGTTGATGGCGACGTCGATGACGATGGCGCCCTCACGAACCATGTCGGCCGTCACCAGCGGCGAGAGATCCGGCAGCGGCGCGTCCTCGCCGGCGGCCTTGCGGTGCCTGTAGCCCAGCCAACGGGCCTGCGAAACGCCCGCGGCCACGAACAGAACCTCCGCCCGGCGCGTGTGCGCCGCGAGGTCGCGCGTGGCGATGTGACACACGGTGACCGTCGGGGCGGCGCTGGGGCTTTGGAGCAGAATCGCCGCGATCGGCTTGCCGACGATTTCGCTGTGCCCGACGATGACGGTCTCCCTGCCGGCGAGGTCGTCGGTCGTCCGCCGGAGCAGCTCGACGGCCGCCATCGCCGTGCACGGCGCCACGAGCCCCCCGCCGTACAGCAGCCGCCCCATGTTGGCCGGATGGACGCCCTCGACGTCCTTCTCGGGGGCGATGGTGACCTGCACCCCCCGGGCGTCGATCGGTGCGGGCAGCGGCATCTGGAGGATGACCCCGCTGACGCGGGCGTCGGCGTTCAGCCCGGCGATCCGCTCGATGAGCCCGGCCGCCGTCGTCTCCTCGGGCAGCTCGAGCAGTTCGTAGGCGATGCCGACCGCCTCGCAGCTCTTCCGCTGCATGTTCGCGTAGATTCGGCTGGCCGGG
>CAZMDT010000238.1:0-5163 GCA_964564965.1 uncultured Planctomycetaceae bacterium
GGGCGTCGTCCCCGGCGGCGAGTCGGCGTTTCGCCTCTTCGAGGAAGGCGGGGACATGCTTTCGACACTCCGCCCAGACGGCGGCATTGAAGGCCGGACTGAGCCCGCCCCGGTCGCTGGGCCAACTCTCCAGCCCCCGAATCCATGCCCCATAGCCGCCCAGGCCGGTCTTGTACTCGCCGGTTGACAGCTCTCCCCGACCGACCTTCAGTGCAAAGGCCAACGCCTCTCGCACCACTTCCGCATCACTCGGAGCCTTCCCCGGCCGGACGATGCTGGCGATCGCCAGGCCGCCGGGCGCTTTCTTGCCCAACTCGCCATGGGCATACGTCTTGGTCTTCTTATCCTCACACAGGAAGATGTAGTTGCCCTTCTGGTCGTACCCGGCAATCGGATACCAGTCCATACTGTCCATGCTCCAGCCCATCACTGGCTGCCCCGCATCGATCGCGGCGCGAACACGGGCAAACATCGCCTTCTTCTTCGCGGCGGCATCGGAGTCCTTCGCTTCGATGCGCGTCTCCTCCACCACGAGCCCCGTATTGGGCAGCAGGTCTCGGGTCTGGTCGACCGGCATGTAGGGCCCGCTGTTGCATAGCTCCTTGTGGACGCTCAGCGCGAAAGCGTACCCGCTGCTGCCCCACAGCCACGACTCGGACATGTCGTCGTCGAGCAGCCGGGCGCAACTGAACAGCGTATCCATGTAGCTGACGACCCCAACACGGTAGCTCAGGCCATCCAACAGGACACGGCCATCCTCTCGTCGAATGGACACTTCCGCGGTCGGCGTGTCACCGACGGCTGCCAGAGCCGCCGCGATGGATTGGATGGCGGCGCGCTCGTGTCGAACCGCCTCGGCGACCGCCGCGGCGCCGGCTTTGCGGTATTGCTCGGTCGTCCAGGCGGTGTCGTGGTCCACCGGCACGGTGCGTTCGGCATCGCGGCCCAACTGGGTGAAGTAAGCCGCCCACGATTGGGTCGCACGGTCGTACGCCGCGGCGGCCCCGTCAATGTGCTCGCGGGCCTTTCCGTCAAAGTGCGGGGCGATGCTCCGCAGATACGTCGCCGCGGCGGGGCGTCCGCCGGCCTGAGGGTAGACACAGTGGCAGCCTCGCCATCCGCCGCCGAAGTGGCCGGGGCGACCGTCGACGCCGGACTTGCTCATGTCGGCCAGGTCCGCCGCATAGACCTCAATGCCTTTGACCCCCCAGTGGATGCCGTCCTCCGGCTTGCGACGGGTATCGTCTCCGTTGGCAACAGCCACCATCATCCGCATCACCTCGACCGCCGAATCGCATGGCGTCCATGGCTCGACACGGCCCTCAATCCGCCCCAGCCAACCGTTGGTCATCGGCTGGGCGAACCACTTGCTGAACTGCTCCCAGGTCCACTCGTCATCGTCCACGAACAGCGTTGGCGCGGGCAGCACCTTCCGGTCGGCGGGTTCTTCCGCGTCCACGTAGCCGTAGAAGAGCACATCCTCGTTGTTGGGAGCCTGCACAGCCTGGCCGTCGTCGATGGCTTCCTTGAGGGCCTGCCAGTAGTCCTCGATGTCATGGTACTGTCGCCAGACATGTTGACAGCCCGTGGCGTGGGCGATGCGTTCGTTCCGGCCGTCGGGCGGGAGGTAGTTGGCGTAGTCATGGCGACCGGCGCCGGAGTGGTAGGAGAAGCTCGGCCCGTGCGCGGAGACGGTGTTGAGCGTGGCGTAGTCGATGTCATAGCCGGCGATTCGCATGCGAACGAGATAGAGGTGGGTATCGCTGCGTTCAGCCCACGGCGTGGCTTGATCTTGGCGGAGGGCCTTGAAAAGCTCCAGCGCTCCGTCCAGCCAGACTCGGCTGCCCTCGCGCTTGACAGTGACGACGGGGCGAACTGTGGCGGACGTCTTGGCGGCTGCCTTGCTCATGGGCTTCTCCTTCCCAGGTGGGTGCGCTTGGCGTGTTGAACCAGTCTCGCCGCAGCCATCGAGCGCCATGGTGATGGACACGGCCAAGGCGAACACAAATGTGCGAGGGACGGCAGATCGGATCATCATTAAGAAGACCCTGTGTTCATGCGGTCAAACGACGCTTGATTATGCACGAACTGTGGTTTTCATCCAGGAAATCCGGGCTTCAAGCCCTTCAGCTCCAGCCAGAGCTTCCACACCTGCTTCTCCCTGCCGTCATGGTATCTCAACCCGACGGAGTCAAACGGGACGAACCGGCCCGGCAGGTCCCCCTCCTTCCAGTCGACGATGTCGTTGATGAAGAGCCAATCGACGAACTCCACGTCCAGGCCCCGGGTGATCTCCAGGAACCTTCTGAGGAACCGGGCCTGCTCCTCCTGCGACCCGGTATAGCCCTGTTCGCTCAGCGCGCTCAGCTTGCCGCCGTATCTCTCCCTTGCCGGCCAGCCCACCTCGGTGAATCCGATCGGCTTCTTCGAGTACTTCGCTATCTCCGCATAGTAGTCATCCGGGATCGTGCGGGGATCCTTGTAGTCGAGGAAGGGATACGTGGTGATGCCGATGATGTCGAGCGTATCCCCGAACTTGGAGATCAGCCCCCACGCCGGCTTCCTCACGGCAGCCTTTCCGGTGAGGTATCCCTCGCCCTTGAGTGCCTCGAGCTGGAACGTGGTGAAGACCTTCACCTTCGGAAACCGGGCCTTGACGGAAGCGTAGATGTCTCGATAGGCCTTCACGAAGTCGTCGAACCTTTGCCCGCGCTCCTCGAACAGGGTGATTTCATTCCCAATGGCAACGTACCTGACCTTCCTGTTCTCGCGAAGGATGTCGTTGATGGCCTTCTTGCAGGCCTCCACAGAGCCGCTCCACTCGTCCGGTTTCTGGAAGCCGAGGACCACAACGAGATCGACATCCGCGGCCACGGAACTCACATTGACGAGCTTGGTGTCCTTCCAGTCCGTATGCACCCCGAACAGATCCCCCGCACGGGAGACATCCTTCCAGAAGGCCTTGACCTCGGCGGCGCTCGAGGTGGGGAAGTGGGCGGGCGCATAGCCGGCCGTTCCCACAAGGAAGTCCCTTGATGGGATCGGCAGACCGGGGGCGACCTGCCTGTCCCGCGGAGGCTCTGGCTGGGGAGCCGGCGCGGCGGCCCGGAGAGGCCCGCAGCACGCCACAAGCACGAGCGCCGCAATCACGGGAACGATCTTCTTCATGGTACACCGCCATTTCCGCCCCGCAGCAACTGCCGGGGCTGAGATTGCCCATGCCGCGTGCTTCCGGCCGATGACGCCCCTTGCCGCTATCGGGCCTCCGGAAGCGACCCGAACTCGGGCACGTCGACGAGGAAGACGTTGGCGTAGCCGTTGTGGTCGCCGGCGTAGAGGACTCGCGTGTGCCCCTCGGGCCCGGCGAACATCCGCGGATGCACGTGCTGAATCTGCGTGTGGAAACTGGAGCGGTGGAACGCGAGGATCCGCGGCCCCTCGTAGGCGCCGTTGCGCAGGCGCCACAGCAGCAGGTGCGGCTGGTCGCGCCCGCCGTCGCCGACGATCAGCCGCTCGTCCATGCTGTGGAAGTGCGTTGAGCCGTGCGGGAAGCCCCACTCCTCGTGCCCGCCGCCGTCCCAGCGGATGATGCCGAACCGGTGCCCGTCGGGAAAGCGCCCGTGGAAGCCCACCCGCTCGCCGTCGGCCAGCCAGTACTCGTGCCCGATGGCCTCATCCGGCGCCTGCGGCCGCAGCGGGGCGGCCTCGCCCGTGGAGATCGTCAGCCGCCACATCCGCTGCCCCACGCGGTGCCACGGGCCCTCGTGGCAGTACGTCAGCACGTCCGGCAGGGCGGGCGAGGTGTTGATGTGGCTCAGCCAGCACTGCGCCTCGTAGGCCGTTCGCGCCGGCCCGCCCGCCACCGGGATCGCCAGTATGCGGCAGTGCGGCCGCGCGGCGAAGTAGTCGGCAAAGCCCAGGTACCCGTGCCCGGTGTCCATGCGGAGGCGGTTGGTCATGTCCTCCTGTTCGGCCACGCAGAGCGTCTTGCCGTCGGCCGTGCAACTGAAGTTCCCCAGCCGGTAACCTTCCGCCCCCGTGTGCAGCACCCGCTGCCTGAGCGTCCGCAAGTCCACGGCGGTGATGTGGCGCCCCCAGCCGACGTAGCACTCGGGGCGCGCGGGGTTCACGAACGCCCGCAGCCGCGCCGCCCCGCGGTCGTCGGCGAAGTCCGTGAGCTGCGTGATCCCGCCGCCGGCCAGGTCGATGCTGTAGAGGTTCACGGCGTTGCCCCGCTGCGACATGAAGACCAGCCGCCGGCCGGCGTCCCACAGTCCGCTGTCCGTGAAGTACAGGTGCTGGCTGTGGGCGTACCAGTCGGTGAGCTGGTGGATGACGGCCCCCGAGACGCGGTCGGGGAACGTCCGCCCCTCGGCGGGCGTCACGTCGCCTGTGGCCATGCGGGGCTCCTTGCTCTCGCTGCCGGCCGTTATACCGGCGGCGGCGGAAGAGTCAAAGCCTGCCCGGCGTCCGCGGCTCAGCTTTCATTCGCGCCCGGGGTGTCCGATAATGCCCCGGGCAGACACCGGGAGACGCGCAATGTGGCGAACGGCGAGATGGGCGGCGGCGTGTCTGGCGGCGGGGTTTGCGGCCCAGGCCCCGTCGGCGCGGGCGGCGGGCGCCGACTACGTCTGGTGGGAGGGCGAGAAGCCCGCGGAGACCAACTTCCCGAAGCAGTCGTGGTTCTCCGCGCCGCGCTACCCGAAGACGCGCCACCTGCTGTCCGGCGGCGACTGGCTCACCAGCGACGGCAAACGCGGCACGGAGGAGCTGTTCTCCCGCTACAACGTCGCGGTTCCGGCCGCGGGCGAGTACGCCCTCTGGTGCCGCAAGTTCTGGAAGCACGGCCCGTTCCGCTGGCGATTCGACGACCAGCCCTGGCAAACCTGCGGCCGCGACATCGCCCTGGCCGACAACGCCACGCTCGCCACGCACGTGGGGGCCAACTGGGTGCATCTCGGCAAGGTCACGCTGGCGAAGGGCCAGCAGACGTTCGAGCTTCGCCTGCTCGCCGGCGAGGGCGACAACGCCACCGCCTGCTTCGACTGCTTCGTGCTGGCGCGCGGCGTGTTCGTGCCGCGGGGCAAGCTGAAGCCCGGCGAGCGCAGCGGCCAGGCCGACGAGGGCTTCTTCGCCTGGGAGCCGGGCGTGGACGCCTTCACC
>CAZMDT010000239.1:0-5148 GCA_964564965.1 uncultured Planctomycetaceae bacterium
GCGTTGCAGACGACGTACTTCTCCGGGCGGTCCATCCAGCGGACGAGCGACCACTTCCGCCACGTGGGGAAGCCCGCCCCGCCCCGGCCGCGAAGCCCCGAGGCCCGCAGCACCTCGATGATCTCGTCTGGCGTGAGCTGCCTGAGAGCCTTCGCGAGGGCCTCGAAGCCGCCGCGACGGCGGTACTCGTCGAGGTCGAGCGGGTCCGTCTCGCCCGAGCCCTCCGTGGCGATCCGCTGCTGCGGATCGATGAAGTCGTTGACGGTGGCGTCGCGGACGTTGGCGGCGAAGCGGCGGAGGTGCTCGTTGCGGTAGTCGCTGACCCACTCGCCGAGCGCCACGGACGCCGCCGAGCGGACGCGCTTCAGGAACCCGCCCGGGCGGAAGTGCCGCCGGACGATGGCGAGCGCGTCGCCGGGGGCGACGGCGGCGTAGAGCATGCCGGTTTCGCCGGGCGTGACGACCTCCACGAGCGGCTCCATGTAGGTCATGCCGGGGCAGCCGACGCGCTTCAGCCGGGCCGGGGCGCCTGCCTCGGCGATCGCCGCCTCGAACGCTTCGTACACTCCCCGGGCGCCGCTGGCGATGCAGCAGGTGTCCATGCTGATGCGGACCTCGCCCACGGGGCTGTGGGCGGGCAGCACCGCCCGGCGCGCCGCGGCGCCGCGGCGCTCTTCGAGCGCGAGGAAGTCCCTCAGGACTCGCGGCACGGTGTCGGCCGAGAGGTGGGCGTACGTCACGTCGTCAATCTGCACCACCGGCGCCAACGTGCAGCAGCCGAGGCACGCCACCCGCTCGACGGTGAAGGTTCTCCCGGCGTCGGTGTCCTCGCCGTCGGGGATGTCGAGGCGCTTGATGAACTCCTCGTGGATGGCGTTGGCGCCCTTGACGTGGCAGGCGGTGCCGACGCAGACGCGGACGAGGTGCCGCCCGGCGGGGCGGTGGCGGAACTGCCGGTAGAACGTCGCGACGCCCGCCACCTGCGCCGGCGTGGCGTCGGTCAGCTCGCAGACGCGGCGCAGGGCGTCGGCGGGCAGGTAGCGGCAGTGCTCCTGGACGGCCTGGAGGATCGGGATCAGGCGGTCGCTGCCGCGCCCGATCCGCTCGACGGCCTCGTCGACGAACGACAGGTCCGGCGTCTCGGTGGTCACTTCTTCGCACCTATGCCGTATAGGTGTTTCTCCCCGCGGAGAAAGACCCGCCCGGGCAGGAACGCCGGCGAGGCCATGAAGCGGTCCTCGAGCCGGCACTTGCGGATGAGCCTGTACGTCGGCCCCGGCGCGATGATACACGTCGTCCCTCCGGCGATGACGTAGAGCTTGCCGCCCGCCAGCGAGGGAGAGGCGAAGGAGGACGCCGCCCCGATGTCCTGCTCGTAGACGACCTTGCCGGTCGTGATGTCCACGCAGGTCAGGTACTTGTCGTTGAGGCCGTACACGTACTTCCCGTCGCTGACCGGGCTGGCGGTTTCCGGGAAGGAGGCGTTCTGGAGCGTGTAGGGTGCGATCTCCCACGCCAGGTGCGATTCCGTCACGTCGCCCGAGCCGCCGGGGCGGATGGCGAACAGGCCGGACTCGCTGTACGCCGCCAGCACCAGCCCGCCCGCGTAGATCGGCGTGGGGGCGATGTCGCCGTCAAGCACGTCCACCCACCACACCCGCCGGCCCGTCTCGGCGTCCCAGGCGGAGATGAACGGGCTGGCCGACACGAGCACCCGCGGGCCGCCCGGCGTCTGTGCCACCACGGGCGAGCACCAGGTGGTGTCCTCTCGCTTCTGCCGCCACAGCTCCCTGCCCCCCCGCACGTCCAGGGCCACCAGGTAGCCCTCTTCGGTGTCGAACAGGGCGAGAACCTTCGAGCCGTGCATCGCCAGTGAGGAGCTCCAGCCGTAGGCGTTCTTCGACGTGTCGCCGAGGCTCCTGGCCCACAGCTCCCTGCCGCCGACGTCGAAGCAGACCACGTCGCCGTTGGCGAACGCGCTGACGACGTGCGCGCCGTCGGTGACGGATGTGGCGGCCGCGAGGACGAAGTCCGCGTGGATCATCGTCAGATCGCTTTTCGCGCCCGTGTCGCTGCAGTCGCGGGTCCAGAGCAGATCGCCGGTTTCGGCGTCGTAGCAGAGGACCTGTCGGCGCTGCTGGTCGGCGGCGGTGATGAACAGGCGGCGGCCCCAGACGACCGGCGAGCTGGCGCCCTTCAGCGGCACGGGCACCTTCCACAGCACGTTCTTCTGCTCGCCCCAGTCGTCAGGGATGTCCGGGAACGTGCAGACGCCCATGCCCGTGGGGCCACGGAAGTAGGGCCAGTGACGGGCGATCTCCTCCGGCGCCGGCGGCTGGAAACCGGGCGCGGGGCGTGTGGCCGCCGGCGGGGTCGCGGCGGGTTGGCTGCCGGCGCCCTCGGCGCCGCCCGCGCGCTCGGGGACGGTGACGGCCTCGCGCGTGCCGGGCAGCACGAGGACGGCCGCCACCACGCCCGCCGCAACGGCGATCACCGCCCCGGCCGCGACGGCCCACCGCCCCATCATGTTCTCGCGGATGAGGGCAGCCTCGGCGTCGGCGGCGGCGCCGGGGCGGGGCAGCCGCTGCCGGCTGAACAGCGCCCCGTTCACGCTCACCAGGAACACCGCGAAGCTCACCACCAACAACCCCTTGGCGTTGCGCGCGAGGAACTGCCCGGCGAAGTAGTCGCGCCGGAGCTGGTAGTCGTACTGCTTGACGGCTTCGGCGCGCTGCTCGGAGCCCGGCTGCTCGCGGAGCTGCTCCTGCCGGCGCTGAAGCTCCACCGAGTCCTTGACGTCGAGCACGCCCACGCTGAAGCGGTTGGCGAAGAGCACAACGAGCATGGCGGCCGCGACGGCCCCCGACGCCACGGCCGTGGCGAGGGAGGCGTAGTACCACTGCCTGGCGCTCGAGGGGGCCTGCTCAGTTGTCCGGGCGGGCTCGGTCACGTTTCGCTCTCGGGCGGCTCGCCCTTGCGCCGCCGCTGTTCCCGCGGGCAATAACTGAAACACCGCGCACAGGAGACGCACGCGGCCCGATTGGCCTCGTAGTCGGTCCGCGCCCGCGTGACCGACAGCTTCAGCAGCGTCCAGCAGAACGCCGCGGCGATGACCACGCCGACGATGAGGCCGCCGGTGCGGAACGTTTCTCGCAGCCCCGCCACGTCGCGATCGAGCATGGTGTACTTGAGCTGGCGGTAGGGGTCGGCGGCCCCGGGCGCCATCGCGCCCGCCTCGCCGGTGACGTACGCCCGCCGGTCGAACGCCAGGGCGGGATCGTACGTCGCGGAGAGGTCCTCGCGCCGCGCGAGCGCCCCGTCGGCAGGGCGCAGAAAGAACATCGTCTTGAGCTCCTCGCTGGCCCCGCCGGCGTCCACGCGGGTCCAGCGGACCGTCAGCACCGTCTGCCCGTCGGCAGCGGCGGCCAGGTGCACGCGCCCCTCGGGCAGGGGCAGGTCGGCCCGGTCGGCCTCGGGATCAAGCAGGCGGCGGCGCCAGAGCCGGCGCCCGGCGTCGTCCTCAGCGGAGGCCCACAGGCCGGCCCAGGTGTTTTCCACGTCGATCCGCCGGCCGTCGATGACGGCGGGGGGGATACGCTGCCGGACCTCCGCCGAGGCGACGTAGCGCTCGAGGTCGAGCCGGTCCTTGAGCCGGATCTTGAGATGGGCGCGGGCGAGGGGCTCGCCGAGGGCCCACCCGCCGATGGCGCCGCCGGCGAGGATCAGCGGCACGGCGGCCAGCACGAGGGCGAGCCGGGCCTTGTCACTGCCGGCGGGCCTGTGCGCGGGCGTGGGCGGGTCGATGGCGCCAAACGGGCAGGCCTCCTCGCACAGTCGGCACTGGATGCACTCGTCCGGGGTGATCGTCGCGTGCCGCCACGACAGCCGGCTCAGCGGGCGGAGCAGAACGCCGTACGGGCAGAGGAACCGGCAGTACGGCCGCCCGACGAACGCCGAGACCACCAGAAACCCCGCCGGCAGCAGCAGCAGCTCCCACCGCCCGGTGACGTCGGCGACGAAGTTGCCTCCCTGCTGGCCGTAGCGGAGCCACTTGCCGACCGGGACGATGCGGAAGAGCCTGACGAACGGGTCGAATGCGCAGATGATGTAAAGGCTACCGGCCACGGCGAGCAGCACGGCGAAGGCCAGGTACGCCACGGCGCCGACGCGCAGGACCTCGTCCAGCCAGCGGGGCAGGCGCAGGGGGTGGATGAGCAGCAGGTCCTGGACACCCCCGAGGGGACAGACGCTGCCGCAGAAGATCCGCCCGAAAAACAGCGTGAAAACCAGCGGCAGCGCGAAGATGCCCACCACCAGCCAGGGCAGCGCCCCCAGCCGCCGCTCCACCCGCCAGCAGTCCTTGACCTTCATTGCCGGCGCGCCCGCGGCCACACGCGGCAGCTCCACCTCGCCCAGCTCCTCCAGCGGCGGCCCGTTCCAGCCGTTGCGCGCCAGCGACAGCTCGAACTGCTCAGGCGTGTCGGCGACGTGCCGGAGGTCGAAGCGGCTGAGGCGGCGGCGGAACTCCTCGCGGGCGGCGTCCTTGACGGCCTCGCGGAGGCGCCGTCGGAACTCGCCCGCCGCCATGCCCTGCGGGGGCTCCACGAACGCCAGCGCCGCGTCGATCTTCTCCTCGTCGAGGGTGACGTGCGTCTCGCCGGCGAGCCCCTCGGCGACGTTCTGCGTGCTGCCGATGGGGCACAGACACCCCAGCCGGTAGAACCCGAAGTACAGCACCGAGAAGACCATCAGCGCCGCCACCAGCCCGCGGCGGCGGAGCTTCAGCGTGAACAGCGCCCCCAGCCCCAGCGCCGCCGCCAGCACCACGAAGTCCACGATCTCCATCGTCGTCGACCACGGCCGCGATTCCGGCTCGAACGACCGCGACGGCGGCTCGTAGCCGCTGTCGAACGTCGGCGGGTCCCGCTTCTGGGCCGCCGCCGCGCCCGCCAGCGACGTGATGAGCAGGATGACGGCGGCCGCTCGCCTCAACCCTTGATGTCCTTCCACTTCAGCAGGTACGGGTTGTCGGCCGACACCCTCACGAACGCGTCCGACGGGCACGCCGCCGCGATGGAGCAGTCGTTGCAGTTGAGGCACAGGTCGTGGCGAACCTGGAGGAACAGCGACCCGTTGCCCTCCTTCCGG
>CAZMDT010000240.1:0-5145 GCA_964564965.1 uncultured Planctomycetaceae bacterium
CTGGGTCTTAAAACGGTATTCTCCTCGTGGTGAACACGAGCTAATTGGTAACAATGAGAGTCCTGATATCCGTCAGTTCTTGGACTATTTAAGTAAGAGGAGATCACCTCAAGCATCCAAAAGACGGCTAACATTTCTATGGTCTATTCTCGAAAAGAACTGGAGTAGGGTTTATAAAAGTGCATGCAAGTGCACCTATCGATATTTCTACTATGACTGGAACACAGTCTCGCTAAGCACATCTTCCTTCTTGGAAATGTTGAGACGATGGGAATGGGTGCCGACATCATCGGGCAGCTTCGGGGGCAGTCGGACAAGCGGAAGCGGCTGTTTGAGCAGTGGGTGGCGCAGCCGGCGGCTCCGGCGGCCCAGCCCGCCCCGCCCGCCGGCCAGTTGCCCCCCGGACACGTCGCCGCCGAGCTCGCCCTCAAGGTCACCGTCGCCAGCCCGCCCGACTGGAACCGCGACGGCACCTGGCAGAGGTACCAGCTCGAGGCCAAGGACAACCCGCCCTGGCAGGTCACCGTCGTGCTCGCCGGAACGAAGGATGACCTGCTGAAGGCAGCCGTCGGCACCTCAGCCGTGCTCACGCTCACCGATGCCGACAAGAACGCTGCCGGCAAGTGGGTCACCCGGCAGGTCACGCTCCTGCTGCCGGAGGGGGTCGGCCTCGTCGGCGCGGCGCCGTCGCTGACGTTCCGGCTGGTGGAGACCGTGCGGATGCCGGCGCTATAGATTGCCCCCAACCGTCACCAATATCGGGGGAACACCCTACCGCTTTGTCGGCTGAAACAAGTAAAGCGGCGGGCCAGTTCGACGATATGTAGTCAGCGTCTGGGCACGCCCGGCCCGAAGGGTAGCGCAGAGAGAACAGCGAACGGCCGTCGCCGGCTGGCCACGGTGGCACCGCCCGCTGCCACAGGAGGTCCCCCCTTGGCGTCGACCGGAGCCCACCACAGCAGCGACGCCTCCCACGAGTCATCCGGCGCGAGCCGGTCCGCCGGCACGGCCGAGGAGCAGATCCGCCGGGAGAACCGCCGGCTGCGCGAGCGTGTCGACGAGCTGGACGCCAAGCGGCACGACGCGGCGGCGATGCTCAGGCAGATCGAGCAGACCCACGAGCAGCTCGAGGTGCAGGTCGCCCGCCGGCGGGCGGAGTCGGCGCGTGCGAACGAGCGCCTGCTCGCCGAGATCGCCGACCGCGAGCGCGCCGAGGGCAAGGTCCGCCGCCTCCGCCGGGAGATCGAGCAGACCCACCGCGAGATCATCTATCGGCTGGCGGAAATCGTCGAGGCCCGCTCTCGCGAGACGGGCACGCACGTGGTGCGGGTGGGCGAGCTGTCAGCCCGCCTGGCACGCCACAGCGGGCTCAGTGCCGCCGAGGTCCAGCTCATCCGCCTCGCCGCCCCCATGCACGACGTCGGAAAGGTCGGCGTTCCCGATGCCATCCTGCACAACCCCGGGCGGCTCACCCCCGCGGAGTTCGACGTCATGAAGACGCACACGACCCTCGGGCACGACATGCTCAAGGGCTCGCGCCGCAAGGTCCTCAAGACCGCCGCCATCATTGCCCTCCAGCACCACGAGAAGTTCAGCGGCGACGGATACCCCCTCGGGCTCAAGGGCGAGCGCATCAGCATCTACGGGCGGATCACCTGCCTCGCCGACGTGTTCGACGCGCTCAGC
This sequence comes from uncultured Planctomycetaceae bacterium, assembly GCA_964564965.1. Classification (GTDB taxonomy): domain Bacteria; phylum Planctomycetota; class Phycisphaerae; order SM23-33; family SM23-33; genus CAZMDT01. The sequence continues at coordinate 1,687 of CAZMDT010000240.1, forward strand.
AGCGACCGCGTCTACCGCGAGGCGTGGGATCTCGACCGCGTGCTGGCCTACGTCCGGGCCGAACGCGGGCAGAGCTTCGACCCTTTCCTGGTCGACGTGTTCATCGAGAACCTCTCGGAGTTCGTGGAGATCCGCGAGGCGATCGCCGCGGGGGGCATCCCGGAGCCGGCCGACGGCGAGGAGGCGATGGGTCAGGCGCCGGCCGTAGTGACCGCGGAAGCCCGGCCCGCGCCCGCGGCGCCCGGCGTAGCCGCGGCTGAGCCGGACGCCCCCGGGCCCTGCCAGGTGCTGCTCGCCGTCGAGGATCCCATCGCCCGCCGCCGCCTCCAGGGCGCCCTCACCGACTGGGGCTACGGCGTCTGGGCCACCGGCGACGGGCACGCCGCCTGGTCCCTCCTCCGCCGGCCGAACGCCCCGCGCCTCACCATCATCGATGAGTTCCTCCCGGGCATGAGCGGGACGGAGATCACCCGCGCGATCCGCCAGCGCGGCGGGGACGACTACGTCTACGTGGTTTACCTGGCGGCCGAGGGCGGCGAGGACGCCACGCTGCCCGCCTTGGAGGCCGGCGCCGACATCTGCATCCACAAGCCGCTGGAGATGGCGGAGCTTCGTGCGCGGCTGCGAGCGGCCCGGCGGATCGTGCGCCTCCAGGGGGAGCTCATCGAGGCGCGAGAGTCGCTCCGGCACCGCGCCACGCACGACGCCGTGACCGCCCTGTGGAACCGCGCCACCATCCTCGAACTCATCGAGCAGGAGCTGGCGCGGGCGGTCCGGGAGGGGATCTCGCTGGGGGTGATCATGGCCGACGTGGACCACTTCAAGGACGTGAACGACACGTACGGCCACCGGGTGGGCGACCGGGTGCTTCAGGAGGTCGCCGAGCGGATGCGGACCACCACGCGCCCGTACGACCTCGTCGGGCGCTACGGCGGAGAGGAGTTTCTCATCGTCGTGCCGCGGTGCGACTCCACGTTCGCCGGCTACGTGGCCGAACGCGTCCGCAAGGCCGTGGCGGGCGAGCCCGTCGTTGTCGACGGACACGCCATCCGCGTCACCGTGTCGCTGGGGGTGGTGGCGCGTCAAGGCGCCGACGTGCCGGACGTCAGCACGCTGATCATCGCCGCCGACGAGGCGTTGTACGGCGCGAAGAAGGATGGGCGGAACCGTCTGGAGATCGCCTCGGCCGACGAGCCCGCCTGAACGCGCCGCAACAGCCCCGGGGGCCTCACTCGCTGGCAAGCCGCCCCGCCAGGCCGTCCTCACGGACCCCCGTCACCCGCAGCCGCACCACGTCTCCAGGGCGCGCGCCGCCTGAGAAGAAGACCGTCTGGTACCGCCCGGTCATGGCGCGGCGCTGGTGCCGCGCCCCGCGGCCGGCCTCCACGAGGCCCTCCAGCTTCTCGCCGACGAGCCGCGCGCGGTACGCCGCCGCCAGCTCCCGTTCCAGCGCCGCCAGCTCGCCGCTCCGGCGCTTCCGGACGGCCGGCGGGGCGGCCTCCCGGCGATACGTCCACGCCGCCGTGCCGGCGATCGCGCTGAAGGGAAAGGCGTGGATCTTCGCGACCCCGGCGTGCCGCGCCGCCGCCAGTGTCTGGCGGAACTCCACCTCCCCCTCGCCGGGAAAGCCGACGATGATGTCCGTCGTGATCGCCGGGCGGTCGAACGCCTCGCGAAGCAGATCGACGGCCCGGCGGTAATCGTCGGCGGTGTACTGGCGGTTCATGCGGCGAAGGACGGCCGGCGAGCCGGACTGAAGCGGCAGATGGAAGTGCGGCGCCACGCCGGGGGCGCGGCACGCGTCGATCAACTCCTCGGTGACGTCGCCGGGCTCCAGGCTGCTGAGGCGCACGCGCCAGAGCCCCTCGATGTCCGCCACACGGCGCACCAGCTCGGGCAGCCTGGCGGGCCCGCCGCCCCAGCGGCGCCGGATGGTCGTGTCGCGCCCGTAGGCGCCCAGGAACACCCCGCACAGCACGATCTCCCGGTGCCCCGCCGCCACCAGCGCGCGGCACTGGGCCACCACCGCGTGCATCGGGCGCCACCAGACGCGGCGCCGCGCGTAGGGCACCACGCAGTACGCGCAGAAGGCGTCGCAGCCGTCCTGCACCTTCACGAACGCCCGCTGATGCCCGGGGAAGCTTCCCGCCGGAGGCAGCCCCCGCGTGCCCGCACCGTTCGGTTCCCGCGCGGCGTCCTGCGGAGGCGCGCCGGAGCTCACCGCCGAGCGCTTGAGCTTGACTGCCCCCTGCCGGCGCGTTCTAATACGGGCGTGGCGTCTGGGCGCAGCAGCACTAGGCCCGGCCCCAGCGGCTGCAATCATCCTTACGTCATTCCTGACATCGGCGCGGCGGCCGCCCGGACGCGGGGGAGCGTCCCCGCCCCCGGCGGGCCCATCGCCGCTCGGCGGTGAGTTCGCGGCCGAACCGTCGGAAGCCAGCCGCCCGGCAACCCGTTGAACGTGTGCCGCCAGGTCGTCATGGTGGCCCACGATGACGGCCCGCTCGAGGCGGACGCGGCATTCACGAAGGACCTGCCACAGCCGCGCCGAATCGTAATCGCCGTAGCAGCCGACGACCAGCACAGCGGCATCGGGCGCCCGCCGCACGGCCCGGCGAATCGCCTGTCGGCTCTTTCGCATGGCGGCGGCGGTGACGCAGCAGGTGTTGACGACGAGCAGGTCGGCGGTCCGCGGGGTGGCCGGCGGCAGGGGCGTGAGCCCCTCGGCCTCCAGCGCGGCGGCGATCGCGCGGGAGTCATACTGATTCACCTTGCATCCGAGCGTGGTGATGCTAAAAGCAGGCATTCTGCGGATTATACCAAGGCCGGGCGGCGCCACGGCGGAAGCGACCGACGTCTTGCCGGGCACGCGGGCGCCCGGTAAGATGAGCGACCAACTGTCCACTCGTCCGCCGGCCCGGTTTCGGTCGCCGGCCGAGCGGCGCCCCCGTCCGGGGCACGCGAGCCTGAGGCGATTCCGGAAGGAGCGATCATGGCGGCACCAACGACGGCCTGGGGGATCGACATCGGGCAGCGGGCGCTGAAGGCGCTGAAGCTGGAGAACATCGAGGGCCAGCTTCAGGTCAGCGCGTTCGACATCATCGAGCACCCGAAGATCATCGCGCCGGATGCCGCGGACCGGCACCAGCTCGTGCGGAACGCTTTGGAGCAGTTCCTGGCCCGCAATGACGTTTCGGGCTGCCGCGTGTCGGTAGCCGTGCCGGGGGCCAGCAGCTTCACCCGCTTTGTGAAGCTGCCTCCCGTCGAGAAGAAGAAGGTGCCCGACATCGTCCGCTTCGAGGCGGAGCAGCAGATTCCCTTCCCCATCGACGACGTGGTGTGGCGGTGGCAGCTCTTCGAGGACCCGGACTCCCCGGACGTGGAGGTGGGCATCTTCGCGATGCGCCGCGAGGCCGTCGCCGACGCCCTCAGCCACTTCGAGGAGGTCGCCCTCCAGGT
>CAZMDT010000241.1:0-5119 GCA_964564965.1 uncultured Planctomycetaceae bacterium
ATGCCCGGCGAGTCCGGCAGCCCCATCGTGATGGGCAAGAACCGGCTCGTCGGCTTCGTGGTCGGCAAGATCAACGCGATGGTCGACGACGGCGGGCCCGACCGCAGCCTCCCGATCGCCGAGATCGCCGAGCTGGTGAAGCTGGCGGAGAAGGGGTCGTCGACGTTCCGGACGTACGGCCGGGTGAAGCGCCGCGCGACGGCCGACGTCCAGACGGTGAAGGGAACGGCCTTCATCGTGTACGCCACGGCGACGGAGCAGTTCGAGTAGGCCCGGCGGGCGTTTGGGCTTGCGTTCGCGGGGGCGCGTTCCTAGAGTGCCCCTTTCCGATCACGGCAGATAACCGGCAGGAGCCCCTGATGCCGTCGACCCCCCTGGAGAAGGCCGACCCTGAGGTGGCGGAGGCCATTCGAGCCGAGCAGAAGCGCCAGGCCGGCACGCTCGAGCTGATCGCCTCGGAGAACCACGTCTCGCCCGCGGTGCTGGAGGCGCTGGGGTCCGTGCTGACGGACAAGTATGCCGAGGGCTACCCCGGACGGCGGTATTACTGCGGCAACGAGAACATCGACGCCATCGAGACGCTCTGCGTCGAGCGGGCGAAGACGCTGTTCGGGGCCGAGCACGCGAACGTCCAGCCCCACTCCGGCACGAGCGCGAACCTGGCGGTGTACCTGGCGGCGCTGAAGCCGGGCGACACGATCATGGGCATGGAGCTGTCGCAGGGCGGGCACCTGTCGCACGGGATGGACCTGAACGTCTCGGGGGTCTACTACCGCGCCGCGAGCTACGGCATCCGCCGGGATACCGAGCGGCTCGACATGGACCAGGTCCGGCAGCGCGTGCTGGCGGAGCGCCCGGCGATGCTCGTGTGCGGCGCCTCCGCCTATCCCCGGATCATCGACTTCGCGGCGTTCGGGCAGATCGCCCGGGAGGCGGGCTGCCTGCTGCTCGCCGACATCGCCCACATCGCGGGGCTTGTCGTCGGCGGGGTGCATCCGTCCCCCGTGCCGCACAGCGACTTCGTGACGACGACGAACCACAAGACGCTTCGCGGGCCGCGCGGCGGCATCATCCTCTGCCGGCAGCGGTGGGCCAAGGCCGTCGACCGGGCCGTCTTCCCCGGCATCCAGGGCGGGCCCCTCGAGCACGTCATCGCCGCCAAGGCCGTCGCGTTCAAGGAGGCCATGCGCCCGGACTTCCGTGACTACGCCGCGGCCATCGTCCGCAACGCCCGGGCGCTGGCGGACGGGCTGATGGCGCGGGGCTGGCGGCTGGTGTCCGGCGGCACGGACAACCACCTGATGCTCATCGACCTTCGCAGCCGGGACGACCAGCTCACCGGCGCCGACGCCGCCGACTGGCTCGCCGCCGGCGGCATCATCGCGAACAAGAACAAGATCCCGTTCGATCCGCGCCCGGCATCGGTGACGTCGGGCATTCGGCTGGGGACGCCGGCGGTGACGACGCGCGGCCTGGGCCCGGGCGAAATGACGGCCATCGCCGGCCTGATCGACCAGGTGCTGTCCTCTCACGGCGATGAGGGCACGGGGCAGCGCGTGCGGGCCGCCGTCGGCGAGCTGTGCGGGCGGTTCCCCATCCCCAGCGATAACGGCGGGTGACGCCCGCCGCGGCCGGCACGAGGAGGCCACCATGCGAGAGACCTACCGAATCCTGGACGCGAACTTCAACCGTGCCCGGGAGGCGCTGCGGGTGGCGGAGGACTGCGGACGGTTCGCGCTGAACGACCCGGCGACCACGGCGATGGCGAAGAGCCTGCGGAGCGACCTGAAGGAGCTGCTGAACTCGATGCCGGTGGCGGAGATGCTCACCAGCCGGGACACTCCGGGCGACATCGGCACCGAGATCACCAGCCCCACGGAGCGCCAGCGCCACGACCTGACCGACGTGGCGACGGCGGCGTGCAAGCGCCTCAGCGAGGCGCTCCGCACCATCGAGGAGTACAGCAAGTTCGTCGCGCCCGAGAAGATGACCGCCATCGAGCGCATGCGATACGACGCCTACACGCTGGAGCAGCGACTCATTGGCCGGCTGCTCGTGGGGCACCGCTTCGCCGACGTCCGCCTCTACGTGCTCCTGTCCGGCGAGTGCTGCGGCGGCAGCATGCGGGAGCTGGCGCGCGCCGCCATCACCGGCGGCGCCGATGCCATCCAGCTCCGCGAGAAGAACGCCCCCGACGACGTGCTGCTGGCACTGGCGGCCGAGATGCGAGAGCTCACCGACGAGACGAACCGCCTGTTCATCATGAACGACCGGGCGGACATTGCCGCGATGGTCGGGGCGGACGGGCTGCACCTTGGGCAGCACGACGTGCCCGTCGCCGAGGCCCGCCGCCTGCTCCGCCCGGGCGCGATCGTCGGGCGAAGCGCCCATTCGCTCGTGCAGGCCAGGTCCGCCGTCATCGAAGGGGCCGATTACATCTCGGTCGGGCCGATCTTCGAGACTGACACGAAGGACGCCGGGGCGCCCGTGGGCACGGAGCTGCTCAAGGAGGTGCTCGAGGCCGTCTCCATCCCCGTGACGGCCATCGGCGGCATCAACGCCGGCAACGTCGAGCGGATCACCGCCGCCGGCGGCCAGTGCGTGGCCGTGTCGTCGGCCATCTGCTGCGCGGACGACCCGAAGGCTGCCGCCGCGGCCATCCGCGCCAAGCTGCCTTAGGCCAAGGGTCCGGCCATCCTGGCTCGCCGGGCTCTCCGCGACTTCTGGGCCTCTGTGGTTTCCCGGGACGGTCGAGCCCCTGCGGTCGCGCCTTCGCGGCCACTACGGCACCGGCTTCTCGGTGATCACGAGCTTGCCGCTGCCGGAGATGGCCTCGACGAACGGCGAGTACATGGCCTCGCCGCTGGTGGGGATCACGCGGAATGTCCCCGGCTGCTCGCAGACGAGCCGGTAGCTGATGCTGCTGTCGCCCTTGCGCAGCCAGTGCGTGAAGAACACCACCCGCGTGTCGCGCAGCTCCATGTTCGCGTACGTCCCGCCGCCGTAGGATGAGCCGCTCACCAGCCGGTACGGCTCGCAGCCGGAGGGCTTCGGGTCCTCGAACAGCACGTACTCGAAGTCGTGGTCCGACGACACGCTCAGGCGGACCTCGATGAGCTGGCCGCTGGCGATCTCCGCCCCGAAGGCGAGCGGCTCGGGCTTGTGGCGGATGTCCGGGAACTTCTCGGTGACCATCTTTCCGCCCTTCCACACGTGCCGCGTGTTCTCGAACTCCTCCGGCACGAGCCGGAAGTACTCCCGCCGGATCGCGATCTCGTTGCCGCCCGGCTCGATCACGTCGGCCTTGTCGAAGTAGCGCAGATGGGCGCCCCAGTACAGGCTGCCCTTGCCCGTGCGGCGGATCTCGACGGCGTGCCTGCCGGGGGCGAGACCTTCGGCTTCCATCTCGAACCGGTCGTCGAAGCTGAACAGGTTCTCCTTCGTGACGCGAATGCTGTGGCGGCTGCGCCCGTCGACGACGACCTCGAACGTCTGGTCGCAGTCGAGCTCGCCGGCGACCTTCGCGTAACGGGCCAGCGCGGAAACCGCCATTGCCGTGGTCTTCGTGTTGTACCAGTAGAGCCCGCGCCGGTTGTGGACGAGCCAGTTCACCGCCAGCGGCACGTGCTCGTTCTTCGGGTCGATCTCGAGCATGGCCTGGAGCACCCAGGCCGTCGCCTCCGTCCCGCCGTGGTACCAGTACCACCAGCCGCTGATCCGGCCCCAGTGCGCATCGCCGACCTTCTTGTCCACCACGGCGGTGTTCTCGAAGTTCGCCACGACGGTCTTGGCGCGGGCGTCCTGCCCGCCCATCTTCAGCGCCAGCGCCAGCAGCGCCCGCGAGTAATCGGTCAGGCCGTCGCGGGCCTCGAAGAGGCGCTGGAGCTCGGCCTGGAGCTTGTCGTTGCCTCGCAGGTTCTTCGGATCAGCCCGGCCGATGGCATACAGCATGAACGCCCGGCAGTTGTCATCGTCGACGTGTCGGGCCCACCAGTCCCAGCGGCCGGTATCCTTGAGCTTGGGCTTGGCGGCGAGGCCGATGAGGAATTTCGCGCCGCGGTCGATCAGGCCCTTGTCCAGCGCCACGTCGCAGTCGCGCGCGATGGCGAGGCCCATGGTGACGTAGGCCGTCATGTAGGGATCGCTGTTGCCCTGCCGCCACCAGCCCCACCCGCCATCGCCGTGCTGGAAGCTCGCGAGGCGCTTGACGCCCGCGGCGATCATCTCGCTGACCTCGGCCTCGGAGTAGACGGGGTTGCGCCCCATCCGCTGGCGGATGAGCTTCCACCGCGCGGCGAGTTTCGGGTCCTTCTCGATCTGGCGGTCCACCAGGCGCTGCACGTCGGCGAGGTCCACGCCGGCGTCCTGAAGCGTCTTGCGCATCACCACGGCCGGCAGGAAGCGGCTCATCGTCTGCTCCGTGCAGCCGTACGGATAGGCCGCCAGGTACGGCAGCGACTCCATCGCCACCGCCGCGATCGAGGGGTTCAGCGTCAGCGTCAGCGACTGGGAGCCCTGGCCGATCTTCTCCGGCACGTCGATCTCGAAGGCGGCGGCCCGGGCGGTGTCGGCGTTCAGCACGCCGCTCTGGCTGACGAGCTTGCCGGTGCCCCACGGGACGACGGGCATGGTCAGCTCGAGCGCGTCGGACTCGCGGACGCTGCGGGCGCGGGCGGTGAGCTTGACGTCGCCCGGCGCGTCGGCCGTCGTCAGGAAATCGACGCGCACCTCCCCACCACCGGGGATCGACACGGGGACGGCCCGACCGTCGCGGGCGGCCCAGTCGTTCCAGACGTCCAGACGGGTCCCGGCGTCGAGGATTGCGGCTTTGCCGCTGAGCTTGAACTTGCGCAGCTTGAGCCCGCCCAAGGCCGACAGGTCGATGTGAACGTCCTGCGCCTTGTCGTAGTAGTTGTGGGCGATGACGGTCACGTAGCTGTGGTCGCCCTCGGTGAAGAACCGCCCGCTCTGGATGCGGACGATGATCCGCTTGGTGGTGATGACGTCGGAACGCGCCTGCCCGACGCGGGTGTCCTTGTCGGCGGCGATGGCATGCAGGGCGAACGTCGTGAGCTGGTCGGGCATCTGGACGGGCACGACGGCCGTGCCGTCAGCGCCC
>CAZMDT010000242.1:0-5113 GCA_964564965.1 uncultured Planctomycetaceae bacterium
CGGCCAGCGCCCCCATCAGCACGCCGCGCTCGCCCGTCAGGTCGCTGAAGACTTCCTTCTGGAACGTCGTGGGGAACAGGTACCCCGAGCCGATGGCGATGCCGACGGCGATGCATCGCTCGCGTGCCCGCCCGGTGTAGTCCTGCTCGACGGCGAAGCTGGAGTTGATGCCCGCCCCCGACAGGAAGTTCCGCCGCACGCTCGTGCCGGAGCCCTTCGGGGCGACGAGGATCACGTCCACGTTGTCCGGCGGGATGATTTTCGTCTGGTCCCGGTAGACGATGGAGAACCCGTGCGAGAAGTACAGCGCGTCGCCCGCGGTCAGGCACTTCTTCACCGCCGGCCAGATCGCCTTCTGCGCCGCGTCCGACACCAGCATCTGCACCACCGTGCCGCGCGACGCCGCCTCGTCGATGTCGAACAGGGTCTTGCCCGGTTTCCAGCCGTCCCGCACGGCCCGGTCCCAGTCCTTCTTGAACCGCCCGGCCTGCCCGACGATCACGTTGAAGCCGTTGTCGGCCATGTTCAGCGCCTGCGCCGGGCCCTGCACGCCGTAGCCGAGAACCGCGATCGTCTCGCCCTTCAGCACCTGCCGCGCCTTCGACAGCGGGAACTCCTTCCGCGTGATGACCTCTTCCCTGACGCCGCCAAAGTCGATCTTCGCCATGGTTCGTTCTCCGTGAATGCGGCGGCCTGCCATGCCGCCGGCGCCTACCATACCCGCGGCGGCGGTGGATGCAAGCATGTGGCCGGCCTGTGGGGCACCGGGGCGCCGGCGGCGGGGAATGGGCGTCAGCCGACGGTGTCGATGATGAACCGCCGCACCGCCTCCTTGTCGTTCGGGAGCACCTCGCAGCGGGTGGGCAGGTCGGCGAGCCCGTCGATAGCCGGATAGCGGGCCACGTCGCGGCCCGTCGCCTGCTCGATGGCGTCGGGGAACTTGGCGGGGTGGGCGGTCGCCAGGCAGATGGTTGGCTCGTCGGCCGCCGCCACGCCGCCGCCCGCCCCGACGCCCGCCGGCACGCGGGCCTCCGCCACCGCCACGCCGCAGGCGGTGTGCGGGTCGAGCAGGTAGCCGTGCTGCTCATAGCAGCGGCGGATGGCGTCGAGGCCGTCGCGCGTCTGCGCGGCGCCCGCCACGAAGTCCGCGTCCACCTCGCCGTCCGGGCCGGGGTCCACCTGAAGCGATCCGGTCCGCGAGAACTCGGCCATCGTGGCCTGAAGCCGGCGCGGGTCGCTTCCGAGCTTGTAGTACAGGTAGCGCTCGAAGTTGCTGGCGACCTGGATGTCCATGGCCGGGGAGAGGGTCTGGTGGACCCGCCCGAGCGAATAGACGCCGGTGTTGAAGAAGCGGGACAGGATGTCGTTCTCGTTGGTGACCAGGATGAGCTGGGCGATGGGGGCGCCCATCCGCTTGGCGTACCAGCCGGCGAGGATGTTGCCGAAGTTGCCGGTGGGGACGGCGAAGCGGACCGCCTCGGCGCCGGCGGCCCGCTGCACGTCGAAGGCGCTTTTGAAGTAGTAGACCATCTGGGCGAGCACCCGGGCCCAGTTGACGCTGTTGACCGCCCCGAGCGCATACGCCCGCTTGAACGCCAGGTCGCTCGCGAGCGCCTTCATGATCCGCTGGCAGTCGTCGAAGCTGCCCTCGATGGCGATGTTGTGGACGTTGCCGTCCAGGACGGTCGTCATCTGCCGCTCCTGGATCGGCGAGACGCGCCCGTGCGGGTGCATCATGAAGATGTCGATGCCGCGCCTCCCGCGGACGCCGCAGATGGCCGCCGAGCCGGTGTCGCCGCTGGTGGCGCCCAGGATGTTCATCGTCCCGCCCCGGCCGGCCAGCACGTGCTCGAACAGGTTCCCCAGCAGTTGCAGGGCGACGTCCTTGAAGCTCATCGTCGGCCCGTGCCACAGCTCCAGGACGAACAGCCCGCCAACGGCGACGGTGGGGGCGACCTCAGGCTCGAAAGCGCCGCCGTAGGACTTGTCGATGAGCCCGCGCAGGTCCGCCTCGGCGATGTCCGTGGCGTACAGGCGCAGCACCTCGAAGGCGAGGTCGGCGTACCCCAGCTCGCCCCAGGCGTCGAGCCGGGCGCGCACGTCCGGTATCTCCTCCGGCAGCAGGAGCCCGCCGTCGTCGGCCAGGCCCATCATCACCGCGTCCTGGAACTCGATGGGCTCGACCTGCCCGCGTGTGGAAATGTATCTCATGCGCCGTCTCGCCTCGGCGCGCGGCTCGCGCGGCCGGCACGTGGAGTCTATACGACAGTCGCGGTCTTGGCAACGGGCTCCGCCCGCCCCGGCGGGCCTGTGGCGCGGCTACAGGCGGTGCAGATCGCGCTCCTGGTCGCGCTGGCGGCGGGTGGCGTCCTGCAAGGTGCGCTTCTCGCGGTCGGTCAGGCTGCCGAGCCCCTCGTCCTGGATCTTCTGGAGGATGCGGTCGACCTCGCCCTCGTCCTCGGCCCGGCGGCGCATCTTGCGCTCCCACGCGCCCTGGTTGAGCTTCGCCCGGGCGTCCAGCCCCGCCCGGCGGAACCGGGGAACGCCCCAGATCCAGACGGCCGCGCAGATGGCCCCGCCGAAGTGGGCCGCCTGCGACCAGAACTCCGACGTGGCGCCTCCCCCCGTGAGCCCGGACAGCACCGTGATGATCATCCCGCCGAAGATGATGATCGCCGCCAGGCGGATGGGCACCGGGAAGAACAGGAAGATGATCATGAAGTGCGGGAAGTACACCGCGCACGCCAGGACGATGCCGTAGACGCCGCCCGAGGCGCCGATGAGGGGAATCCACTCGGCCGAGCCCATCGCCGCGCCGATGATGACGTACGACAGCCCCGCCGCGACGCCGCAAGTGAGGTAGAAGGCGACGAACCGCTTGGCCCCGTAGTGGCGCTCCAGGGACGACCCGAGGATGTACAGCCCCAGCATGTTGAACAGGATGTGCCAGAAGTTCGCATGCAGGAACTGCGCGGTGAAGAACCGCCAGATCTGCCACGGCTCGCCGACGGTGACGCCGAACCATCGGCTGATGGGCCCGGAGGGATAGGCGGCGGTCGGGCGGTCCAGAAAGAGCTGGACCACGAAGACCGCCACGTTGATGCCGAGCATGATCTTGACGGCGCGCCCGGGGCGCGGCAGGCCGAAGGTCAGCCCACCGCCCATCCCGCCGCCGGGGCCGGCGGGCGGCTCCTGCATGTATGGACGGTCATGAATGCCCATCGGTCAGATCACCCGACATCGGTCCTCCGGTCCTACGGCATCCGGTCTCACGGTTTCCGTCGCAGCCAGTACAAGCCCAACGTGGCGATGGTCTTGCCGTCGTGGATCTCACCGCCCGCCACCATGCGCCGCACCTGGTCCTCGCTACGTACTTCGACGGAGATCTGCTCGTACGTTTCCAGATTCTGCCGCCCGTCCGTCAGGCCCGTCGCCAGATACGCGTGCATCAGCTCGTCGGTGGTCCCCGGGCCGGTGAAGAACGCCCCCAGCTTCTCGATCCGCCCCGCCGTGTAGCCCGTCTCCTCGGCCAGTTCCCGGGCGGCGCACTCGGCCGGGTCCTCGCCCGGCTCGAGCATGCCCGCCGGCAGCTCCCAGAGCTGCTCGTCCACCGCGAACCGGTAGTTGCGGATCAGCACGATCCGCCCGTCGTCGCGGACGGGCAGGACAACGGCGGCGCCCTCGTAGTGGATGAGGTCGCGCTGGACGACGCGGCCGTCGGGCATGCGGACGCCCACGCGGTAACCCTTGGCCACCTTGCCGTCGAAGAGGAGTTCGCAGGAGTCGAATCGGTCTTGCATGCACGCCATGATAGGCGTCCCGCTGCCCGGAGGCAACGGACACCGGGCGGCGGGGCGACGATTCGCCTTGTCACGCCCGATGTGGCCGATAAGATAGCCGCGGCCGCGGGGGCATACAGCGGCCCGCTTCCGGCGTGAAGAGAAAACGTGTTGCCATCCTGGGCTCGACCGGCAGCATCGGCTGCCAGACGCTTGAGGTCATCGCGGCGCAACCGGAGCTGTCGGCCTGCGCGTTAGCGGCGGGCGGCAACTGGCGTCTGCTGGCCGAGCAGGCGGGGCGGTTCGCGCCGGAGGTGGTGGCGCTGGCGGACGAGGCGGGCGCGGCCGAGCTGAAGGCACAACTGCTGCCCGGAACGGAGCTTCTGGCCGGGGCGGACGCGATGACGGAGCTGGTCCGCCGCTGCTGCGCGGACGTCGTGCTGTCGGGGGTGGTGGGGGCGGCCGGATTGGCGCCGACGCTGGCGGCCATCGAATGCGCCCCGTCCGCCGGCGGGGTGCCGCTGACGCTGGCGATCGCCAACAAAGAGACGCTGGTGATGGCCGGGGCGATCGTGATGCCCGCCGCCCGCGCCGCCGGGGTCGCCGTCGTGCCGGTCGACAGCGAGCATTCGGGCGTGTTCCAGTGCCTCGCCGCCGGGCGCCGCGAAGACGTGCGGCGCGTCGTCATCACCGCCTCCGGCGGGGCCCTGCGCGACTGGCACGCCGACGACGTCGACCGCGCCACCGTCGAGGACGCCCTGAACCACCCCACCTGGAACATGGGCCGAAAGGTCACCATCGACTCGGCCACACTCATGAACAAGGCCCTGGAGGTCATCGAGGCCCACTGGCTGTTCGATCTCGCCCCCGAGCAGATCGAGGTGGTCATCCACCCCGAGTCGGTGGTCCACGCGGCCGTGGAGTTCCACGACGGGGCGGTGGTGGCGCAGCTCGCGGCGCCCAGCATGATCATGCCGATCGCCTACGCGCTGAGCTACCCGCAGCGCCCCGTCCGGGCAGGCGAGCTGCTGGACCTCGCCGCGCTGGGGCAACTGACGTTCCGGCCGCTGGAGGGGCGCTTCCGGCGGGCGGTGGCGCTGGGGTACGAGGCGGTCCGCCACGGCGGCGTGGCGGGCGCGGTGCTGAACGGCGCCAACGAGGCTGCCGTCGAGGCCTTCATCGACGGGCGGATTTCCTTCGGGCAGATCGTGCCGCTGGTGGAGGAAATCGTGAACCGGACTGAGCCGATAAGGGAAGTAACACTCGATACCTTGCTCGCGGCGGACCGCTGGGCCCGGCAGCAGGTGGCGGATCGCCTCGCCGCGTGCAGCGGC
>CAZMDT010000243.1:0-5112 GCA_964564965.1 uncultured Planctomycetaceae bacterium
GGTCTGGCTCCACAACGTGTGCCGGCGGCTCGACGACGTCCGCGTTCTCACGGCCTGCAAGCCCGGCCTGCCCCGGCGGGAGATGATCGACGGCGTGGACGTTCGGCGGATCAACCTCAGGCGGCTGCCGGTGCTGCGCCCGGAGTCGCTGTGGCTTTTCGCGAACTTCACCGCCCGCGCGGTGGCGGCGGGGCTGGAGCGCCGCCCGGAGGCGATCATCGCTTCCCGCGTCCTCGCCGAGGGGCTGGTGGCCAACAACGCCGCTGGAATCCTCCGGGTGCCAAGTGTTATCATGGCACACGGTGAGGAGATCACGTGCTGGGGAGGGCGCCACGGCTCGGACGTCCGGCGGCGGCTCACCGTCGCGATGAAGCGGCGGTCGCTCTGGAAGCACTATCGCCGGGCCGACGCGATTGTCGCCAACAGCGCCCACACGCGCGACCTGCTGACCTCGGGCGGGGTGGATGCGAGGAAGGTCGCGGTGGTTCACCCGGGCACGGATCCGGCCGTCTACCGTCCGCTTCCGCGGGAGGAGGCCTTGGCGGCGGCGTGGGGCCTGACGGGCAAGCGGGTGATCCTCACGGTGGGGACGTTGAAGGCGCGGAAGGGACAGGACATGACGCTGAGGGCGATGCCGGAGATCGTAAAGGCTTTTCCGGAAGCTGTTTACGTTGTTGCTGGCGACGGTCCTGACGCCGGTGCCATCCGCGACCTCGCGGCGTCGCTGGGCGTGGAGCCGCACGTCCGCTTCGTCGGGAGAATTCCGACGGAACAATTACCGGCGGCCTATAATCTTGCCGATGTTTTTACCATGCCCAACCGCCGGCTGGCGGACTCGGGCGATATTGAGGGTTTTGGTATTGTCTTCCTGGAAGCCTCGGCCTGCGAGGTGCCCGTCGTCGGCGGACGCTCCGGCGGCGTGCCCGATGCCGTCGCCGACGGCCAGACCGGCTTCCTCGTCGATGGCGCCGACCCCGCCGACATCGCCCGGGCGATCATCCGTATCCTGAGGGACGAGGGCCTTGCTCGCCGGATGGGCCGGGCCGGGCGGAAGCGCGTCTGCGAAGGTCTGACCTGGGACCACTCGGCCGAGGGCGTGATGGACGTGATTCGCCGGTGCCGGCGCGGCCGCGCCGGTTGAGACAGCGCGGAAAGGTAGATGCCTCTTCGAGTCGCCTTCTGGCTGATCTTCGTGACGGTCGGCTGCATCTGGATGTTCCGCCGGCCGCTGGTCGGGGTCTGCCTTGTGCTGCTCCTGTTCCCGCTGAACCCCTCGTACTTCGGCCTGGGGCTGGAGACGATCCGCTTCACCCTCATCGCCACGCTGTGCCTCATCGCGGCCTTCATCACGAACCCCCCGCCGCTGGTGTCCACGAGTCGCCCGGTGGGCAAGTTGTCGCTGTGGCTGTTCGCGCTGTTCTGCATCTGGTCGCTGGTGGGGACGGCGTGGGCCTACAACCGGCCGATGGCCATCGACATGGCCGTCGTGATGGTCAAGCACTTCATCTTCGTCTGCCTGATCGCCCGCATCATCGTCACCGAGGACGACCTGAAGGCCGTCATGTGGACGCTGCTCATCAGCTTCGGCCTGAAGGCCTACTTCGGGCGGTGGGGCTACAAGTACGGCGTCGCCAGCGACCTCCAGGTGGGGTTCCTCGGCTCGGTCCTGGTGATGCTGCTACCGAGCATGTTCTTCCTGGTGGTCTCTTCGAAGAAGAAATGGCAGTGGGGGGCCGGCATCCTCGCCGCCCCGTTTATCCTCGACTACATCGTGTTCCGTTCGCAGCGATCGGCGTTCATGTCCCTGGTGGTGGCGGGCGCACTGATCATCCTGTTCGCCCCCAGGCGCCTCCGCTGGCGCGTCCGCATCCTCGGCGCCGCGGCGGCCGTGTTCTTCGTCACCTACCTCACGCCCCCCGGTTACTGGACGCGGATGGAGACCATCCTCGACCCTCACAGTGAGGCGTCCGCCCAGTCGCGCTTCATCCTCAACCAGGTCTCGATGGAGATCTACAAGCTCAACCCGCTCGGCGTCGGGCTGGGTAATTACCAGTACGTCAGCGGGCGCTATACCATGGGCGCCGGCGGGCTCGTCGCCCACAACTCGCTGCTGTCGATCCTGGTGGAGGCGGGCTGGCCCGGGATGGCGCTGTGGGTCATGATGGCCGCCCTGACCTGGGTGAAGTTCTTCCGCGTCGCCCGCAGGTCCCCGCCCGAGGCCCTCACCGGGCGGGTGGCCAAAGGTTTCTGCATCGGCATGCTCGCCGTCCTGCCCGCCATGTGGACCCATACGGAACACCTCGCCGACTACTACTACTGGCTCGTCGGCCTGGCCATCGCGACGGACCGGATTTCGCTGACCGTGCCGCAGAGGCAACTGGCCGCCGTGCCCGAGCGCGCGGCGCCGGCCCGCGGGGCCCGCCGGCGCTCCGTGCCGGCGACGTGCTGAGGCCGGCGCGGCGGGCGTGCCGGGCCGCCCGCGGGCCTTGCCGGCCCATCAGACAAGGCGCCATGCGCACCAAAGACCCCGTCCACGTCCTGCACGTCCTGCCCATGCTCGGGCCGGGCGGCATGGAGCTGCTGCTCAGCGGCATCGTCCCCCACCTCGCCCGCCGGGGCATCCGCAGCTCCGTTGTCAGCATCCGCGGCGGGCCGGATATTGCCGACCGCTTCGAGAAGTCCGTGGCGATCCGTTGCCTTCGGGCCAACCCGCACGACCTCCGCCTGCCCGTGCGCCTCTGGCGGCTCATCCGCCAGGTGCGCCCCGACGTCATCCACGCGCGGAACTGGGGCGCCTGGCCGGAGGTGGCGGTGGCGCGGCTGGCGCTGCAGCCCCCGCCGCCGCTGGTGTTCAGCTTTCACGGCCTGACCACCACCGACCGCATGCCGCTGCGGCGCCGCATCGCCTGCCGGGCGCTTGCCGGGATGACGACGTACGTGTTCACGGTGAGCGAGCCGTCGCGGCGCCTTCTGGTGGCGGACGTGGGGCTGCCCGCCCGCCGCATCGACGTCATCCCCAACGGCGTGGACACGCGGCGGTTCAGCCCGGGCGCGCCGCGGCCCGAGGGCGGGGAGGTGGTGGTGGGCACTTGCGGCGGCCTTCGGCCGATCAAGAACCACCCGCTGTTCATCCGCGCCTGTGCGGCCCTGCGCGGCCGGGGGGCGGCGTTCCGCGTGCGGATCGCGGGCGACGGCCCGGAGCGCCCGGCGATGGAGGCGCTGATCGACGCGCTGGCGATGCGGGACGTGGTGGAGGTGATCGGACACGTGGACGACGTGCCCTCCTTCCTCCGCACGCTCGACGTGTTCGTGATGTCCAGCGACAGCGAGGGGCACCCCAACGCCCTGCTCGAGGCCATGGCCTGCGGGCTGCCCGCTGTGGCCACACGCGTCGGCGGGGTGCCCGACGTCCTCGATCGAGGCCGGTTCGGAATGCTCGTCGATGCCGGCGACGAAGCGGCCCTCGCCACGGCCATCGGCGACCTGGTGGCCGACGCCGGCCGGCGGCGCGCCCTCGGCCGCGACGCCCGGCAGCACGTCTGCGACACCTACAGCATGGACCGCATGATCGACGCCTACCACGCCATGTACACCGGCCTGGCGCGCGGCGCCCGCCCCGCAACGTGGAGGCAGGCATGTCACGCCTGAGGATCCTCATCGTGACGCGCCTGTTTCCCAGCCGGCACCTGCCGGCGTTCGGGACGTTCTGCGCCGAGCGGGCGCGGGCCCTCGCCACGCACGCTGAGGTCCGCGTGATCGCTCCGACGCCCTGGTGCCCGCCGCCGCTCCGCTTCGGCACGTGGGGGCAGTGGGCCGGCGTCGAGCGCCAGGGCACCACGGCCGAAGGGGTGCCCGTCAGCTACCCGCGATTCCTCGTGGTGCCCAAAGTCGCCACGTGGCTGCACGGCGTGTCGATGGCCCGCAGCGTCCGCCGCGATTACCGCCGCCGCTGGGCCAACTGGCGGCCGGACGTCGTCGACGGGCAGTTCGCCTTCCCCGACGGCTACGCCGCCGTCAAGCTCGCCGAGCGGCTCGGCTGCCCGTCCATCGTGACGTGCCACGGCACGGACCTTCGCGCTTACCCCCGCGTGCCGCTGGCCGGGCGGATGCTGCGCTGGACGCTGCGCCGCGCCGCGCGGGTGGTCGCCGTGAGCCCGAAGCTGCGGGAGCTGAGCCTGTCGCTCGGCTGCCCGCCGGAGCGGTCGGTCTTCCTCACCAACGGCGTGGACACGGAGCGTTTCGCCCCGCGCGACAAGTCGGCCTGCCGCGAGCAGCTTGGCCTGCCGACGGACGGGCGGATGGCGCTGTGCGTGGGGCACCTCGACGAGAACAAGAACCAAGCGGTGCTGTTGGGGGCGCTGGCCACGCTGCGCGAAAGCGGCGCGGCGGCCCCGCACCTCGCGCTCGTCGGCGACGGGCCCCGACGGGAGGCGCTCCGCCGCCAGGCCGACCGGCTCGGGGTCGCCGGCCTCGTCCACTTCGCCGGACGCCGCCCCTACGACGACATGCCCCTCTGGATGGCCGCCGCCGACTGGCTCGTGCTGGCCAGCCACAAGGAAGGCTGGCCGACGGTGTACTTCGAGGCGATGGCGTGCGGGCGCCCGGTGATCACGGCGAACGTGGCGTCGGCGTCGGCGGCCGTCTGCGACGAGGCCTGCGGCATCATCGTTCCGGACAGGACGCCCGAGGCGTTCGCCGCCGCGCTGCGGCGCGCGGGCGACCGGGGCTTCGACGCGGACGCCATCCGCGCCTACGCGGAGCAGCACAGTTGGGCCGCCTGGACCAGGAGCATGCTGGAGATCATCGAGTCCATCCGGGGCCAGCGCCCCGCGGCGGATTAGGGAGACGGATCATGCCGGCCGAACATCAAGAGGTTTCGAAACACAAGTGGGGCGAGTTCTACGACGGCCGCACCCGTGATACCTGGGCACGCTTCATCGGCGGCGTGGCGTTCAACGCCTCGATCATCGAGCACGTGGTGTCGCTGAACCCGGGGCGTCTGCTGGAGGTCGGCTGCGGGCCGGCGTCGCTCAGCATTTTCCTGTCGTACCTCGGCTACGAGGTGACCGGCCTGGACCGCGACGAGAAGGTGCTGGCCACGGCGGCGGAGCG
>CAZMDT010000244.1:0-2986 GCA_964564965.1 uncultured Planctomycetaceae bacterium
TGGAGCAGCCCTTGCAGGTGAACTCGCGGAGCGTGTAGCTCACCTTCGACAGGTCGTAGCCGCGGAACCTGGAACCGGGGATGGCCCCTCGCCCGCCCTGAGCGGCGTGGAAGGCCGGCTGGCCCGCCTCGGCGCGGTCCGCGAGCTCCGAGACGTACACGCCTTCGTCGCCGCCCGCCCCGCAGTCCGCGCCGCGCAACGCGAACTCCGCGTGGCGCATCTTGTCCCGCACCAGCAAGGCCGCGCCGATCGCCCCGATCACCCCGTTGTGCGGCGGCACGATGATCTCCTTCCCCAGCACGCTCGCGAACGCCGCCGCCACGGCGTCGTTGTAGGCCGTGCCGCCCTGGAAGAAAATGCACTCCCCGATCTTCCGCCCCCGAACCACGCGGTTGATGTAGTTGTAGACGACCGAGTACGCCAGCCCGGCGACGACGTCGCGCTTTTCGGCGCCGCGCTGCATGTAGCTGTTGACGTCCCGCTCCATGAAGACGGTGCACCGCTCCCCGAGCCGGATGGGCGCCTCGCTCGACAGCGCCAGCTCGGCGAACTCGTCCTTGATGGCGATGTCCAGCTCGTCGGCGCGCTCCTCGAGGAAGCTGCCCGTACCGGCGGCGCACGCCTCGTTCATCGTGAAGTCCACCACCACGCCGCTTTCGAGCGAGATGTACTTCGAGTCCTGCCCGCCGATCTCGAAGATGGTGTCCGGCACGCGCCCCTCGAGCATGGTCTGCCCGACGAACGTGGCGCCGGTCTTGTGGCAGGTGATCTCGTCGTTGACGGTGTCGGCCCCGACGAGCTGGCCGATGAGCTCGCGCCCGGAGCCGGTGGTGGCGGCGCCGCGAATGCGCAGGCGGGCGCCCCACTCGCGCTCGATCCGGCGGAGGGCGTCGGTGACGACCTCGATGGGCCGGCCCTGCGTGCGGGTGTAGATTTCGGTGATGACGCGCCCGTCCTCGTCGATGGCGACGACGTTGGTGGACACGCTGCCGACGTCCAGGCCGAGGTAGGCGTCGATGGGCCCATCGTCGTAGGGCGGCTCGTAGGGCAGCACGCGGTCGCGGAGCAGCAGCACGCTCGCCATGCGGAGCGGCTCCTGCGTGGGGAACTGCCCGCCGGCGGTGTCGCTGGTGGCCCGCAGCGCGCGGAGATGGTGGAGCCCGGGCCCCTGGCCGCTCTGGGCCGCCGCCACCGCCGCCCCGATCGCCGGCAGGTGCGCGTGCGCCGGCGGAACCACCAGCTCCTGCTCGCCCAGCTCGAACGCCTCCCGCAGCGAGCGCACGACGGCGCCGTTGGCCGCCAGGCCCCCGATGAACGCCACCGGCGGCGCCACCGCGTGCGACCGCACCACCGCCGTCCGGAAGTTCCGCGCCACCGCGTTGCACAGCCCCCAAAGCACCTCCGCCGGCGCGTACCCCTTCTGCTGCGCGTGGATCATGTCGCTCTTGGCGAAGACGCTGCACCGCCCGGCGACCTGTGCGGCCCGCTCGGCGGAGGCGACGATGCCGGCGATGTCCTCCACGCGGTAGCGCAGGCGCCCGGCCTGCTGGTCGATGAACGCGCCGGTGCCGGCGGCGCAGTCGCCGTTGGTGGCGTAGTCCACGATGCCGTACGTGCCGTCGGCGTTCCGCTCGAGTCGCAGGTACTTGCTCGTCTCCCCGCCCATCTCGAAGACGCACCGCACCTCCGCCCCGATGGCCGCGGCGGCAAGCGCGATCGCCTTGAACTCGTTGATCACCGCCGCGTCCAGCCGCGACGCCACCAGCTTCGAGGCGCTGCCGGTGAGGCACACCGCCGACACGCCCTCGGCCCCGACGAGGTCGACCACCTGATCGAGGAGGGCCGTGGCCGACTCGACGGGCCGCCCGCGCGTGCGGCGGTATCGGCTCAGGTAGAGCACGCCCCGCCCGCCGGCCTCGTGGCCGAAGCGGTCGAAGGCGGCGGCGGCAGGCAGATCCTCCGGTGCCAGCAGCGCGGCCGTGGCGCTCACCGCGCCGATGTCGATCCCGACATACAGGCCCATGCAGGCGGCTCCTCAGCAGGACGGGGCATTATAGCGGATGGCGTGGGTCGGCGGGCGGCCAAATGCCCCCGGCGCTGACGCGCCGCCCCGGTTCGGGTAAGCTCCAGGCCGCATTCGAGGGCCCCCTGACGGCCCCCACAGCGAGAGGAGCCATCCACGTGTCCGACGCGTCAGAGAGTGAGATTCGCTTCGACGTCATCCGCGAGAACGATCTGAGGGACTTCGGGGAGGTCTCGGTCTTCGCCGGGGACGTCACCGGCGACGGGCAGTTGGAGCTGGTCTTCCCCCAGGGCGCCGACGGCCCCCGCCGGGCGCCCTCCACCGGCTTCTACCCCCACGAGAAGACCCTCACCTGCCTCACCGCCATCGACCTGGCCGGCAACGTCCTCTGGCAGCAGGGCGCGCCGCGCCCGCCGGACCACCGGAAGTACCACGGCAGCGGGCCGTGCGCCGTCCTGGACGTGGACGCGGACGGGCGATGCGAGGTCCTCTACGCCACGGCCGTGGGCGAGGGCCGCTGCGTGCTGCGGAAGCTCCGCGGCGAGACGGGCGCCACGGCCGCGGAGAGCGAGACCGGCGCCACGTGGGGGATGATGGCGGCGAACCTCCGCGGCCTGGGGAAGCGGGACGTCGTTCTCGGGGACGCGCTGTGGCTGGTGTGGGCCTACGACGAGGACCTGAAGCCGCTGCTGAGCCACTTCCGCTTCTACGGCGGGGGGCACCACCACGCGGCGGAGGACGTCGACGGCAAGGGCGTCGATGACCTGTTCATCGGGCTGGGGCGCTACGACGCCGCCGGGCGGCGAATCTGGTGGCGCCCGGACCTCGACGACATCCTCGAGCAGATGCCCTGCTGCCCCCACGTGGACAAGGTCGAAGTGAAGCGGTTCTTCGCCGCATCCGGCGACTGGCAGGTGCTCTGGGTCGGCGGGCACGACGTGGCGATGGTGGACGCCGCCGACG
>CAZMDT010000244.1:2996-5110 GCA_964564965.1 uncultured Planctomycetaceae bacterium
CCGGCCGCCACCTCCACAACTACGCCATCGGCCGCTTCGACCCCGACTCACCCGACCTGATGATCTACCTCGCCGAGGCGCACCAGCACGAGGGCTCCCACCTGCTGCGGGCCGACGGCACGGCCGTCTGGAGCCGGCAGCTCGGCAGCGGCCTCGCCGTCACCGCCCGCGCCGCCGGCCCGCGGGGGGAGGACTTGCTCATCATCACCGGCGTGCGCCCCGGCGAGCGGCCTTACGTCATCGCCCTCGACGGGCAGAAGCGCGCCGAGCTGGGCCCGCTCCCGCCGATGCCCGACCTGAAGGGCACGGGCAGGCGGGACGACACGGGGCACCAGGTCCGCGTTCGCGCCGTGGACATCGACGCGGACGGCCGCGACGAACTCGTCGCCTGGAACCGCCGGCGGATGACGCTGATCAACGTCGCCTGCCGGTAGGCTTCAGCAACACCTCATTGCCTCGTGGCGGCGAGGACGAAGCTGGCGTGGCCCTCGTTGGAGGCCTTCGTGAGCTTCTTCGTCACGCCGTCGCGGGGCTCGCCCCGGATAGTGGGGCCGTCCTGACAAGCCAACCCGCATGGCGCGGCTATGGTTCCTGCCGGGCCTTCAGCTTCACCCGCTGCTGGCGGGCGCTGGCGCCCATGTGCGCCGTCACGTCGGCCGGGTACATCGTCTTGCTCCGCGCGCCGATGGTGAACTTCGTCTCCGTCGTGCGGTAGTCGAACAGCGTGGTGACCACTTCGCTGTCGTAGTCCACGTCGCCGCCCCATTGCCGGCGAAGCTCAAAAACGATCGGCTTCGTGCGGTAGTTGCGGATCGTGTCCACCCAGTGCGTCCTGTCGTCCCAGCCGACCACCACCTCATGCGGCGGGCCGCTCACCGGGCGGAACCGGAAGTTCAGCCGCTCCGTGCCCATCCGCTGCGTCTCATAGACCACCAGGTCGTCCGGGCCGAGGTTGATCTCGATCTCCGCCTTGATGGGCACGTAGCGAATCTGCTGGGCGGCCAGGAACGCCAGGCCGTCGGCGCCGTTGTCGCGGAACAGGTTCACCCGCCCGTCGGGCAGAGGGCTGTCGCCCAGCTTGTGCTCGGCGTCGTTGCGCCAGATGAAGAACCGCACCGGGCGGGGGCCGTACTGGTACTCGCGCATGCGGTATACGATGTCGAACGGCACCTCGCGCGCCTCGACGGCCTGCATCCGCTTGCTCCAGCCGTTGGGGATCGTCTCCTGGCCCGAGACGCTGAACATGAAGTACTCGCTCAGACCCTCCTTGACGATCTCGGCGGGGCGCCCCCCGGCCTCCTGATCCGCCTGGGCGAACGCCCTGCCCGCCGCCTCCTTGCGCAGTCCAAGGTACGGTTCTGCCGTCGGTGCCGTTGGGGGCGGCACCGGAATGCCTCGCCGGCGGGCCAATTCCGCGATCTTCTCGATGAGGTTGATGGTGCCGACGATCATCCGGACCTGGGCGTTCTCGTACTCCTCGCCGGAGTTGTTGAACACCCGCACGTACCCCCGGAAGTGCAGCTTCGTCTCGTCCGGATCCGTGATCGCCACGTAGTCCATGCTCCACGTCAGCCCGCTGGTGAAGTACGTGACTTCCACCTTCACCTGGCCCTCGAACTTGCTCTCGACGTTCCAGATCAGGTGCTGCGGCTTCTGGCCGGGGAAGACGGTGTCCAGCAACTCCACGTCGTCGGTGTGCTCCAGCGGCCGGAAGGTCACGCTCGTCGGGTCGATCAACGTGTTGGCCCACGAAAACTGGAGCTTGTTGATTCCCTTCTTCAGCGTGACGGCACGCGTCTCCTTGACCAGCGTGATGTCCTCGGAGTTGTAGATGGTCAGCTGCACCGTGTCCCGCGCCGGCAGCGTCACCAGGTCCACGTTCTTGGCCAGGCCCGCCGCGGGCAGCAGCAGGCCGGCCAGGGCAATGGCGAGTCTTGTGCGTCTCATGGGTGGTTTCCTTTCGGTGGCGGCTTACCACAGGTTCTTCAGCATCACGTGGAAGCGGACGGTGACCTTCTTGACCTTCTTGTCCTTGTCCGCGGGGCGGGCGGGCAGGTCCACCAGCAGCGTCGGCGTGGCCTTGCCGAGTTCGTAGTCAAAGCGGATCACCTGGC
>CAZMDT010000245.1:0-5094 GCA_964564965.1 uncultured Planctomycetaceae bacterium
GGCCGGGGCGCGTGACCGACGTGTTCGCCACGGTGACCCCGGTGTTCAGCGACATCGCCGGCCCGGTCGGCGACGACTGGGCCGGCATCGACTCGCTCGCCGACCCGCCGCCCACCGCCACCCTCCACTGGAAGAGCGGCCACGTGTACGACGGCGGGGTGCAGGCCTGCAACCACGGCTTCGCCGACACGCACGTGGAGACGGCATCAGGCGGCGCGCTGGAGCCCGTCTACCGCGGCGACGACGGCATCTACTGGCAGTAGCGCCCGCGCGGCCGCCCGCGGGGGGCGCCGCGGCTTAGGTCTCTCTGCTCGCCTCGCGGGGCCTTTCGCGTTAGAGTATTCCCCTTTGGCCCGCCGGTAAGGAGCCTGCCGTGCCCCAGCGACCGAACATCGTCTTCGTGATGACGGACCAGCAGCGCTTCCGCACGCTCGGCTGTTGCGGCGTGCCGGAGGCGCGGACGCCGAACCTCGACCGCCTCGCCGCCGGCGGGGTGCTGTTCCGCAATCACATCGTCACGAACCCCGTCTGCTCGCCGTCGCGGGCCAGCATCTTCACCGGCCAGTACATCACGGAGCACGGGCTGTGGGCCAACGGCTGCACGCTGCCGCCCGAGCACCGCACCATCCCGCGGGCGCTCGGCGAGGCCGGCTACCAGACCGCCCACTTCGGCAAGCTGCACCTGATCCCCATCGTCAACCGCACCGAGCGCCACCCGCCGTACGGCTTCGAGGTCTGCGAGGTGGCCGAGGGCGACCAGCAGCTCATCAGCGACGACTACTTCAACTGGCTGCGGAAGACCGACCCCGCCCTGTTCGTCGACTACGTCAACGAGATGTACACCCAGGGGCACGCCAAGGGCTACACCTCGCGCATGCCCGAGCAGAAGCACCTCTCCACGTGGGTCACCGGCCGGGCCATCGACTGGCTGAAGAACCGGCGCGAAAAGGGCGGCGCGGACGGGCGGCCGTTCTTCCTCTCCGTCGGCTACTTCGATCCGCACCACGCCTTCAACCCCTGCGAGCCGTACGCCAGCCTGTACGACGACATCGACGTGGCGCCCCCCGTCTGGCGGGAGGGCGCGGTCGACACCAAGCCCGTCTACTACCGCAAGTTCGTCGAGGGGCTCAAGGTGGCCCGCGAGGCGGCGAAGATCACGCGGATCATCAAGTGCTACCACGCGATGGTGGCGCACATCGACAAGTGCGTGGGCGATCTCCTGGCGGCGCTGGAGCAGCAGGGGATCGCGGACAGCACCGTCGTCATCTTCACCTCCGACCACGGCGAGCTGCTCGGCAACCACGGACTGCTCTGGAAGGGGCCGTACCTGCTCGACGACCTGCTGCGGGTGCCGCTGGTGGTTTCGATTCCCGGCCGGCCGCGCAAGGGCGTCGAGACCGACGAGCTCACCAGCGGCGTGGACATCATGGCGACGATCCTGTCGCTGGCGGGCGCGGCCGACGGCCCCGTCGAAAGCGGCGTGCCGTTCCTCGACGCGGAGCTGGGCCTGTTCCCGCACGGCCCGCGGGAGTACGCCCTGTGCGAATGGGAGCACTGGCGCAACCCGGGCAACGGCTCGCTCCGCTGCATCCGCACGAAGACGCACAAGCTGGTACACTACAACAACGACGACTGCGGCGAGCTGTACGACCTGGCGGCCGACCCGGACGAGTTCGTCAACCACTACGATGATCCCGCGTACGCCGACGTGAAGACGGAGCTGTGCGGCAAGCTGACCCATCACTACCTGTCGCGTCGCCCGCGCGTGCCGTACGAGGGCGGCTGGTAGGCGCCGGCGGCGTCTGCCGGAAGGGGGCCTTGCGGGCGCCTGCGGGGTCTGCTATGGTCTGGCCACGCGTGCCTGAGTTCCTCGGCAACCCCAGTCCGCCCGCTTGGACGCCACCGGTGTTCCCGGACGCATCGCCGCCGACGCCCGGCGGGCCAGGAGCCGGCCCTGTCTGAGCGGACCTGCCTCTACGACCAGCACCTTGCCCGCAGCGGCCGAATCGTGGACTTCGGTGGCTGGCTGCTGCCCGTGCAGTACGAGGGCGTGCTGGCGGAGCACCGCTGGTGCCGCGCCTCGGCCGCCGTCTTCGACACCAGCCACATGGGGCAGTTCGTGATCCGCGGCGCGGGCGCCGCGCGGGCCCTGTCCTGCGTCTGCACGCAGGATGCCGGGGCGCTGCCCGTCGGGCGGTGCCGCTACGGCTTCCTGCTCAACGAGCACGCGGGCGTCATTGACGACACGATCCTGATGCGGCTGGTCGATCAGGAGTTCCTCCTGGTGGTCAACGCCGGCCGACGACAGGCCGACGCCGAATGGCTCCGGCAGCACCTCGGCGAGGGCGCGACGCTCGAGGACCGCTCTGCCGCCGGCTGGGGAAAGATCGACCTCCAGGGCCCCAAGGCGCTTGATGCGATCGGCCCCCTCGCCAAGGGCGACCTCCGCTCGATGCCCTACTTCGGCGTCGGCCGCGCGACCTTCAGCCGCCGCCAATGCGTCATCAGCCGGACCGGATACACCGGCGAGCTGGGCTACGAGATCATGGCCGCCGGCGAGGACCTGCCGGCGATCTGGCAGCGCCTGCTTGCCCACCAGGCGGTCAGGCCGGCGGGGCTCGGCGCACGGGATTCGCTCCGCCTGGAGATGTGCTACCCGCTTTACGGGCACGAGCTCAGCACCGACCGCACGCCGCTGGAGGCCGGCCTCGGGCGGTTCGTCTCGCTGGAGCGCGACTACATCGGGGCCGAAGGGCTGCGGGCGGCAGCGGCCGTCCGCCCGTCCGAGAAGCTCGTGGCGCTCCGGGCCGGGTCGCGCCGTCGCGCCGGCCCCGGCGATGCCGTCCTCTCCGGCGGCCGGGCCGTCGGCGTGATCACCAGCGGCGCCTTCTCACCCAGCCTCGACTGCTCGATCGCCCTGGCCTACGTGACCCCCGGGGCGGCGGCGACGGATACGCGGCTGACGGTCCGGACCGAGCGGGCCGAACTGCCGGTGGTCGTTGTTGACCGTCCTTTCTACACACACGGAAGCTGCAAGACGCGCAGCTGATGACGGAGCAGAACATGGCACCGGAAGATCTTAAGTACACCGAGCAGCACGAGTGGATCCGCCTCGAGGGCGGCGTGGGGACGGTCGGCATCACCGATCACGCGCAGGAGGCGCTGGGCGACATCACCTTCGTCGAGCTGCCGCCGGCCGGCAAGGAGGTGAAGCAGGGCGAGGAGGCCTGCGCCATCGAATCGGCCAAGGCGGCGGCGAGCATCTACGCCCCCGCCGGCGGGAAAATCGTCGAGGCGAACGCCGCGCTCGAGGACGGCCCGTCCGCCGTGAACGCCGATCCGTACGGCAGCGGCTGGGTGTATAAGATCAAGCTGGCCGACCCGCGGGAGCTGGACAAGCTGATGGACGCCGCGGCCTACGAGAAGCTTCTCGAGGAAGCGGAGTAAAGCGGCGCAGAACCGAACGGAGGCGCACCGGATGCCATTCATCGCGAACACTGACGAGCAGCGGCGCGAGATGCTGGCGGCTATCGGCGTGGACGACATTGAGGCCCTGTTCGCCGATATCCCGCCGGAGCTGCGCTGCGACGGCCTGGACGTTCCCGCCGGGCTGACCGAGCAGGAGGTCCGCCACAAGCTGGCGGCCCTCGCCGACAACAACTCGACCGACCTCATCAGCTTCCTCGGCGGGGGGTTCTACGACCATTTCATCCCGGCCGCCCTCGAGGCCATCGTGGCCCGCAGCGAGTTCTACACCGCCTACACGCCGTACCAGGCGGAGATGTCGCAGGGGACGCTTCAGGCGATCTACGAGTTCCAGTCGGCGATCTGCCGGCTGACGGCGATGGAGGTGGCGAACGCGTCGCTCTATGACGGCGGCACGGCCGTGTACGAGGCGATCATGATGGCGCTGCGGATCACGGGGCGGAACCGGGTGGTGGTGGATGACAGCGTGAACCCGATCTACCGGGAGATGGTCCGCTCGTACACGCGGAACCTGGGCATCGAGCTGATCGAGACGCCCTCGCGGGACGGCCTGCCGGACCGTGAACGGATCGGCGCGGAGGCCAACGACGCCACGGCGGCCCTGATCGTCCAGAACCCCAACTTCTTCGGCGTGATCGATGACGTCTCGGACCTCGCGGCGCTGGTGCACGGGCGGGGCGGGCTGCTGGTGGTCTCGTGCTACCCGATCTCGCTGGGGCTGCTCAAGCCGCCCGGCGAGATGGGCGCCGACATCGTCGTGGGCGAGGGCCAGAGCCTCGGCATGCCCGTTTCCTTCGGCGGGCCTTACCTCGGCTTCATGGCCACGCGGCGGCAGTACATGCGCAAGATGCCCGGGCGCATTGCCGGGCGCACCGTCGACGCCGAGGGGCGGGAGGGCTTCGTGCTGACGCTCCAGGCCCGCGAGCAGCACATCCGCCGTGAGAAGGCCACCAGCAACATCTGCACCAACGAGGGCCTGTGCGCCCTGACGGCCCTGGTGTACCTGAGCCTGCTGGGCAAGGGCGGGCTCCCCGAGCTGGCGCGCGCGATAGCCGAGCGGGCCAGCTACGCCCGCAAGCGCCTGCTCCAGGTGCCCGGCGTGACGATGCGCCGCCCCACGCGGCATTACTTCAACGAGTTCGTCATCTACCTGCCGATGGCGGCCGACAGGGTCATCCGCCGGCTGTTCCGGCGCGGCATTGCCGCGGGCTTCCCGCTGGGGCGCTACTGGCCGGAGATGAGCAACTGCCTCCTGGTGGCCATCACGGAGAAGCGAACGAAGCAGGACATTGACTACCTGGCCTACACGCTGGAGGTCCTGCTGCAACACGCGGCCGATTCACCCAGGTGAACGCATGAAGCTGATCTTCGATGAGTCCGTGGCGGGGCGGCGGGCGGTTCGCAACGTCGCCAGCGACGTGGACGAGACGGTGAAGATCCGCCCGGAGCTGCTGCGCGACGCGCCGGCGGAGCTGCCGGAGCTTTCGGAACTGGATGTCGTGCGCCACTTCACGGAGCTGTCGCGGCGGAACTTCGGCGTCGACAGCGGCTTCTACCCGCTCGGTTCCTGCACGATGAAGTACAACCCCAAGGTGGCCGAGCGCATCG
>CAZMDT010000246.1:0-1685 GCA_964564965.1 uncultured Planctomycetaceae bacterium
TACCTCGGCCGCGACGTCCAGATGATCCCCCACGTCACCGGCGAGGTGAAGACCCGGCTTCGCCAGCTCGCCGTGCGGGCCAAGGCCGACGTGGTGTTCGTCGAGGTCGGCGGGACCGTCGGCGACATCGAGAATGCTTTCTACATCGAGGCCCTCCGCGAGCTGAGCTACGAGGAGGGGGAGGGGTCGGTGCTGTTCGTGGCGCTGACGTATATCCTCTCCCCGCCGACGCTGGGGGAGCAGAAGTCGAAGGCCGCCCAGCTCGGCATCAAGCGGCTGATGGAGTTCGGCGTGCACCCGCACCTCGTCGCCTGCCGCTGCGAGCGCGAGGTCACCGACAAAGTCCGCCAGAAGATTTCCGTCTACACCAACGTCCCGCTGCCGCGCGTGTTCTCCATGCACGACCTGCCCAGCATCTACCTGCTGCCCGAGCAGATGCGCGAGGCCGGGCTCGACAGCGAGGTCGTCCAGCTCCTGAACCTCGGCGGACGCGTGAACTCCGCCGCCGACGCGCGGAACGCCGTGGCGTGGCAGCGCTTCACCGCCAAGGTCCGCGCGGCGGCGCGGGAGGTGACCATCATCATCAAGGCCCTGGAGCACGCCGGCGCCGCCAACGACGCCAAGGTCGCCGTCAAGTGGGTCGACACGACCGACGTGGACGCCTCGAACGTCGCGGCCGCGCTCGAGGGCTGCGATGGCATCATCGTGCCGGGCGGCTTCGGCGTCCGCGGCACGGCCGGCAAGATCGAGTGCGTCCGGCAGGCGCGGGAGGCCAGGCTGCCGTACCTGGGCATCTGTCTGGGCTTTCAGATGGCAGTGGTGGAGTTCGCCCGCAACGTCTGCGGGCTGACGGGGGCCGATAGCACGGAGATCAACCCCGAGTGCGCCGAGCCGGTGATCAGCATCCTGCCGGAGCAGAAGAAGATCGAGGGCCTGGGCGGCAACATGCGCCTCGGAGGCCAGGACGTGGCGATCGCGCCGGGGACGCTGGCGGCGGAGTTGTTCGGCGGGGCGGAGCGGATTCGCCAGCGTTTCCGCCACCGGTTCGAGGTCGATCCCGCCTACGTCGAGGCGCTGGAGGCGGGAGGGATGGTTTTCTCCGGGCGGCATCCGCAGCACCCGATCATGCAGATCCTCGAGCTGCCGCGCGACGTGCACCCGTACTTTATCGCGGCCCAGTTCCACCCGGAGCTGACCAGCCGCCCGCTGCGCCCGCAGCCGATGTTCGTCGCCTTGATGCGTGCGGCGCTCGAGGCGCGGCAGCGCTGAGCGACGCCTCGGCCGGGGTCCCCAGATGCGATGAAGGGCCTCTAGGGTCCGCGCCCACGCCAATTGCCAGCGAGCGCTTGCGTTAGGCCCCGCGGATGGCTATCGATGGAGGTTTCGCAGCAGCACGGGACCACCGCAATGCCAGGCGAGAGACCGAACATCCTGCTGATCACGTCGGATCAGCAGCACTACAGCACGCTCGGCGCGGTCAACGACCGCATCCAGACGCCCGCGCTCGACCGCCTGTGCCGCGAGGGCGCGCGTTTCGACCGCGCCTACTGCCCGAACCCCACCTGCACCCCGACGCGGGCGAGCATCATCACCGGCATGTACCCCCGCCAGCACGGGGCCTGGTCGCTCGGGACGAAGCTCTTCGAGGACGTGCTGACCGTCGGCGAGCTGTTTCAGCACGCCGG
>CAZMDT010000246.1:1695-5034 GCA_964564965.1 uncultured Planctomycetaceae bacterium
CTCTTTGAGGACGTGCCCACCGTCGGCGACGCCCTGCGCGGGGCGGGCTACTTCACGGCGCTCGTCGGCAAGGCACACTTCCAGCCGCTGGCGAGCCGGCCCGGAATGGAGTCCATCGAGTGCCAGCCGCTGCTGCGTGACCTCGACTACTGGCACGGGTTCCACGGGCCGTGGTACGGCTTCGAGCACATCGAGATCGCCCGCATGCACGCGGATGAATCGCACGTCGGCCAGCACTACGCGATCTGGATGGAACAGAAGGGGCTGACCAACTGGCGCGACTATTTCCAGCCTTGGCCGCCGCCCACGGACCGGCAGGAGAGCCGGACGCGATACTACGAGCGCGAGAACCGCACCTGGAAGCTGCCCGAGCAATTCCACTACACGTCCTGGACCGGCGAGCGGACCATTGCGCAGCTCGAGCGGGCGAAGGCCGAGCGCCGGCCGTTCTTCGTCTGGTCGAGCTTTCACGATCCCCACCCGCCGTACCTGGTCCCCGAGCCGTGGGCGAGCATGTACAGCCCCGACGACATGCTCCCCGGCCTGTGCCGCGAGGGCGAGCACGAGCAGAACCCCATCCACTTCCGCAAGACCCAGGAGGACGACCGTCACTGGTGGCGGCGGGCCAACAAGGGCGAGGCGATCCATGGCGGGCACCCGCAGCTTCGTCGCGTCGAGGAGCTTCGCAAGGACATGGCCTGCTATTACGGGATGGTCAGCTTCATGGACCAGCACGTCGGGCGCATCCTCGACGCGCTCGACCGCGACGGCCTCGCCGAGGACACGATCGTGATCTTCACGACCGATCACGGGCACTTCCTCGGCCAGCACGGGCTGACGGCCAAGGCCATCCACCACTACGAAGACCTGCTCCGCGTGCCGTTCATCGTTCGCGGCCCGGGCGTGTCGGCGGGGCGCGTCAGCGAGGCGATGCAGAACCTCGTGGACCTGGCGCCGACGTTCCTGACGGCGGGGGGGCTGGAGGTGCCGGGGCGGATGACGGGGCTCAGCCAACTCGACTGCTGGCGCGGTGGCGAGGCGGCGCGAGACTGGTCGATCACCGAGAACCACCACGGCACGACGCACTTCCACATGCGAACGTACGTGAACAGGCGCTACAAGATTACGGTGTACCGCGACGGGGACGACGGCGAGCTGTTCGACCTCGAGGACGACCCAGGCGAGGTGCGGAACCTCTGGCACGAGCCCGACGCCGTGGGGCTCAAGATGACGCTGCTGCACGAATTCATGCAGGCCACGCTCCGCAGCGAACCGATGCGGATGCCGCGCATCTGCGGCGCTTAGCACAAGGAACGACAATCATGGCCGAGGACGAGAAGACCGACGCCCAGGAGTCCCCGAAGATCATCATCGACGACGACTGGAAGGCCCAGGCGAAGGCTGAGAAGGAGCGGCTGTCCAAGGAGGTCGAGCAAGCGGTGGAGCAGCAGGGCGCCGCCGGTCCGCGCGGGCTGCCCCCGGCGAGCTTCGCGACGCTGGTGAACACGCTGGCCACCCAGGCGGCGCTGGCCCTGGGCGGCATGGAGGACCCGAGGACCCGGCGGCGCCTCGTGGACCTCGACCTCGCCAAGCACCACATCGACACGCTGGCCGTCCTGGAGCAGAAGGCGAAGGGCAACCTCACCGACGAGGAGAAGAGCCTGCTCGACCAGGCGCTCTACCAGACGCGGATGCTCTACGTCGAGATGAGCCAGCGCGTCGCCGGGGCCGGGCGACAGTCTCCGCCTGAACGCTGAGCCCGCCCGCCCAGGCCCACGCCCCGCGCGCCGTGGGTGAGGGCCCGCGGCGACCGTTCCGCGGTCCGAAGCCCGCGATCCGCGATTGCAGCGGGCGGGCATGCCCGCTACAGCGTCACGGTCTGCTCCGTCTCGGCCGCCTGCTTGAGGGCTACGAGGGCCGCCGTGTTGGCCACCGAGTCCGACGGGGGCAGGGCCACCGGCTTATCGTTCAGCACGCAGTCGGAGAAGTGCTCCAGCATCGTCACGTGGGGGTTCTGATCGGGGAACGTGCGTTCCTCCTGCGGCTCGCGGCCGCGGAAGACGCGGACGACCTCGGGCCCGAACATGTGAGGGACCTCGATGCGGCCGGTCGTGCCGACGATCTCGCAGCGGTGGAAGAACGGCTGCTGCATGCCGGTGGTGACGTAGGCCATGCGGCCGCCCGGGAACTTCAGCACGCTGACGAACGTGGCGTCGACCTGGTTTCGCTCATGGAGGTGCTGGAACGCCTGCACGGCGACCGGCTCGTCGCGCATGACGGCCCGCGCCTGGTTGACGCAGTAGCAGCCGGCGTCAAACAGTGCCCCGCCGGCGAGGTCCGCCTGCCCGCGGACGTCCGTTTCCCAGTCGGGCAGCGTGTAGGTCAGTTCGCAGCGCACGAGGGTCACCTCGCCGATCGCGCCGGAATCGATCATCTCGCGAACGTACGCCTGCTGCGGCATGAAGCGGATCTTGAACGCCTCCATCAGCTTCACGCCGGCCGCGTCGCACGCGGCGACCATCCGCTCGGCTTCCTCGACCGCCACGGCCAACGGCTTCTCGCAGAACACGTGCTTGCCGGCCTCGGCTGCCCTGATCGTCCATTCGCCGTGCATGCTGTTCGGCAGGGGGTTGATCACGACGTCGACGTCCGCGTCGTCGAGCACCTCCCGGTAGGAGCCGTAGGCCTTCGGCACGCCGAGCTTTTCGGCCCAGTGCTCGGCGCGGGCCTTCTCGCGGCTGGAAATCGCGACGATCTCGCTGTTGGTCGTCCGGGCGGCGGCGGGAATGTGCTGGTTTCGCGCGATCTGTGAGGTGCTCAGCACGCCGTATCGAACCTTCGCGGCCACGGTCGGCTCCTTTCTCGCATGGCGGGCCGGGGGGCTCAGATGCCCAGGTCGTCCTTGGTGAGCAGCGTCTCAAAGGCGAGTCCGGCCGCCTCGACGTTCTCCCGGGCGCCTTCCCGGCGGTCGATGGCGAAGACGATCTTCGTGACGGCGGCGCCGGCGTCGGCAAGCGTCTTGGCGGCCTCCAGGGCGGCACCGGCCGTCGTGCCGATGTCCTCGACCAGCATCACCTTTCGCCCGGCGACGGGGGCGCCCTCAATGAGCTTGCTGGTGCCGTAGTCCTTACGGGCCTTGCGGACGATGGCGAAGGGCCGGCCCGAGGCGAGCGACGTTGCCGCCGCGAGCGCGACCGCCCCCAGCTCGGCCCCGGCGACGACCTCCGCCTCGCCGAGCCGATCGGCGAACCGCCGCCCGAGCTCCGCGAGGATCTCGGGCCGCGCGGCGAAGAGGTACTTGTCGAGGTAGTAGCGGCTGCGCTGGCCGCTGCGGAGAAC
>CAZMDT010000247.1:0-5026 GCA_964564965.1 uncultured Planctomycetaceae bacterium
GCACGCTGGAGGGCGGAAGCGGCACGCTCGGCTTCTATATCGACGGCGCCGATTCCGACCTGATCACCCTGACCTCCGGGACGCTGGACCTGTCGGCGATGACCATCAACTTCATCGAGCTCGCCGGCGGCGTGACCGAGGCCGAGTACCTGCTGGTGGACTACTCCGCCGGCGGCACGCTGCTGACGGCGACCAACGCCCTGACCGATGACACGTTCTTCGACGCCACGAACGTTCCGGACGGCTACGAGTTCCTGAACGACGCGGGCGAAGGGCGGATTCTGCTCGTCCCGAAGCAGACGGTGATTCCCGAGCCGGCGACGATGCTCGCCCTGCTGGCGGGCGCAGGCGCGCTGGCGGGCTACCTCCGCCGCCGAAGGGCCTGAGCCCGTCGAAGGCTCCAAGCTCCCGGCAGTAGGCCGATAAAGGTAGAATGGTACGGAGGGCGGCGTTCGAGGGCGCCGGGGAGGTGCGCGGTGTGCCAAGGCATGTGGACGTGAGCGAACGTGCGCAGGGAAGCGCCCGCCGCCCGTGTTCGCCGCATGCGCGCCGCCGCCGGGTGCCCCCCGGTTTCACGCTGATCGAGCTGTTGGTCGTCATCGCGATCATCGCGCTGCTGGTGACGATCCTGATGCCCACGCTGGAGCAGGCGCGCGAGCTGGCCCGGCGTGCCATCTGCGCCACGAATCTCCGCCACATGCTTATCGCGCACCACACCTACGGCAGCGAGTGGGACCTGGTTATTCCGCCGCAGCACAACGTCAAGCGGGCCCGGTGGCACTGGTACGACACGCAGGTCATCTGGAAGAAGCAGAATGCCGACCCGATCGAGCTCGGCCCGCTGAGCTTCAACCGCCTGATTGCGTTCAGGCACCTGAGCGTGGAGATTCCCCACTGCCCCTCCCAGACGCGGGCGCCGTTTGCCGATTCGCACGGCGATAGCTCGCACCCGAACGTGATCACCGATGACGAGAAGGTCAACTTCACGCCGCAGGAGCTGGCCCTGTGGTCCGACTGCCGCAACATGCAGGCCGGCTACACTCGGCGCATCCTGCTGAACGAGGGCGGAATGCCGGGCGATGGGCAGTCGCTGGACTGCGACCCGTTCGTGCGGCTCGACTGGCCGGAGTTCGACGAGCATCGGGCGCTGCTGAGCGACCTGATCCGGGCCTCGCGCATGGATACCTGCCACGTGACGGGGGTCAACGCCGCCTTCATCGACGGCAACGTGGCGTGGGTCCCCGACGTCAGGCCCCCCATCCTCCACGAGGAGTGGAGCTGGGTGGCCACCGTCGACGAACGCGTCGCCGGGATGACGCTCTACTGGGAGTTCATCGACGAGCATTGAGCCCCTGCCCCGGCAACCTGCGGGACGGACACGACAAGCTGCCCGCGGTCAGGCAACGTGAGCGCGGGGCGTTCACGCTGATCGAGCTGCTGGTCGTCATCGCCATCATCGCCCTGCTGCTGACGATCCTGGCGCCCACGCTCGACCGGGCGCGGGAGCTGGCCCGCCGGCGCGTCTGCACGAACAACCTCCGCCAGCAGCTCGTGGCACACATCGCCTTCGCCGCCGGGCACGACCGCAAGCTCGTGGCCAACTCCAACAGCTACCACGTCCTCGACAACTTCCACTGGTACGACACGCACTGGCGCCAGTGGTGGCAGCCGGCGGACTACTACTTCAAGAAGTATCACCCGGCCGAGGACGAGTACGGCCCGGTGAACGTCAACCGCCTGGTGTGGCTCGAGTTGGTGACGCAGGAGGTGGGCTACTGCCCGTCGCAGACGAACGAGCGAGCCCTGAACAGCGAGGGCGACCCGAACCACTGGAACTACGTGTGGGACGCCGAGCGGAACCAGTGGTTCAACGACCGGCTGGGGTACATGCGGCGGATCACGGAGGAGGAATCCGACGGCGACAACGACCTGCGGGCGAAGCTGGACGCCCTGGACCCCCAGGAGGCGTACATCACCGACGCCGTGCGCGAGTCGAACACGCACGGCAAGGAGGGGACGAGCGTCGGGAGCCCCGACGGGTCGGCCCGCTGGGTGAACGACGACAAAGCCTCGCCCGTGATCTGGGCCGGCTGGGGCTGGATGGCCGATATGGCGGAGCGGCGGGCCACCAGCGAGCTGTTCTGGACGTACCTCGAGGACCACTAGCGGCCCGGCCGCGCCGCGCGAACGCGACATGCCGATGCATCCGGGCAATCCCGAAGCCGAAGGGTTCACGCTGATCGAACTGCTGGTCGTGGTGGCGATCATCTCGCTGCTGCTGACGATCCTCGTGCCTTCCCTCAACGAGGCCAAGGAGCTTGCCCGCGCCGTCCAATGCAAGAGCGACCTCCACAACGTCGGCCTCGGGATCATCTTCTACGACGAGGACTACAGCCACACGCTGCCCCCCGGCGGGCTCAACAACATCCACTCCGGCGAGATGGCCCTGCGGAAGCTCGTGCCCTACGTGAACGAGAAGGACTACGTCATCGGGCGGACGCGCCACAACACCTGGCGCGTCCTCCGCGGCGAGACCCCGCCCATGTCCCAGTGGCCCGGCGACTTCCACTGCCCCTCCTACATGAACGACGTCCGGGCGAGCGACGACTGGCGGCACGTGTCCTGGAGCTGGAACTACCTGGATGGCGGGCCGCTTCGCATGTTCCAGGAGAACCCCCACCGCTCCTACCCCGCCGACTATCCTTGGGCGGGCATCGACCGCTTCCCGGCGGCGTCCACCGCTCTGTTCCTTGGCGGGTCGGCCTGGTACCGCGACCTGCCTGTCAACGCACTACAGAACGTCAGCGAGACCGGCGTGCACGCCCGCTTCTGCCACCCGAACGAAACGGTTAACATGTCGTACCTCGACGGGCACGTCGAGGCCCAGGGCCGCTACTGGGCGATCTCCCGGACGTCCGATGAGCTGAGCGAGCTGCTCGGGCGGTAGGCGGCGGCGCCGCGGCGCGGACGCGCCTGGCCAGGCAACAAAGCCGCGAGCCGCCCACGACGGAAGGCCCAACACCATGGCAGCCGCCCCATCCGCAGGCGAAGATCTCCACGAGAAGGTGCTGTTCTCACGGACGAAGCCCACCGACGATCACTGCCGCATCTTCTCGGCCGCCCTCGCCCCAGATGGCGGCCTGCTGCTGTTCGCGGGCCTCCGCCGCGGCGGCCCAGGCGACTTCGGCCACCAGACGGACATGGTCATGTGGCGCAGCAGCGACGGGGGGCGGAGCTTCTCCAGGCGGCGGACGATTTTGCGGCGCAAGGACGTGGACATTCACAGCGGCCCGGTGGTGGTGGACCGCAAGCGAAAGCGGGTGCTGAAGTTCTGCCGCTTCTGGCCGAGCCGCGTGCCCGCCGGCGAGGCCCCCAACCCGCAGGTCTATGTCCGGCGGACGCCATACAGGAAGATGCTGGCCGAGGGGTGGGTCGATTACGTCATTGCCAGCGATGATGACGGCCGGACGTGGTCCAAGCCACGCAGGCTCGAGCTGCCCTTTCCCGAGGGGGTCTACAGCGCGGCGACCGGCAACGGCGTGCACGGCATTCAACTGCCCACCGGGCGGCTGATCGTTCAGGCCGGCTACACCCTCCGCCCGGCGGTGGGGGTGGAAAGCGGCATCCGCCGCTGGTGGCGGTCCTGCGTCTTCTACAGCGACGACGGCGGCGAGACGTGGCGCCTCGGCGGGGCCACGCCGCAGGCCTCCATCCGCGAGTTCGCCCTGGCCCCCATCGGCGGCAACGAGATCTACTTCAACGCCCGCAATGCCGGGCCCGAAACCGGGCGGCGCCTCGTGGGACGAGGCGACGACGCCGGCCGGACCTACCCGGACCTCATGCCCGACAGGCATCTGCCCGGGCCGTCCTGTCACGCCGGCCTGGCCTACCTGCCCGACTACCCCCCGGCCGGCGCGTCGCTGATGGT
Source organism: uncultured Planctomycetaceae bacterium (assembly GCA_964564965.1). GTDB lineage: Bacteria > Planctomycetota > Phycisphaerae > SM23-33 > SM23-33 > CAZMDT01. The sequence continues at coordinate 3,929 of CAZMDT010000247.1, forward strand.
GTTCACCTGCCCCGCCGAGCCGAACCGCAACCACACGCCCTACAACCCGGAGACCCGCGTGAACATGACCGTCCGCCTCAGCTACGACCGGGGCCGCACCTGGCCGGACGCGGCCCGGCTGTGGGGCCGGCGCGCCGGATACAGCGACGTGGCGGTCGAGGCGGACGGCACCATCCACGTGATCTACGAGCGCGGGCCGATGGAGAAGACCTATCACGAGCAGGTCGTCTACGCGCGGCTCACGCCTGCCTGGGTGAGGGCGCACGCCGCCGCCCGGCGCCGCTGAACCTCCGCGCGCCGGCGCGGCGAGAGTCCGACCGCCGGGGCGAACAGCCTCCGGCCGCGGGGCGAACCCTCAGCGCTCGAGGTGGATGTAGAAGATCGGCTTGTCGGCGGGGATGACAAGGCGGCCGTCGTCGCCAACGCGGCCCGTGCCGATCTGGCGGAAGTGCCAGTCGAGCCAGCGGTAGGTCATGCCGCGAAGCTGTGAGGCGGTGACGACCCCGCCGGCGCGGGCATAGGCCACCGGCGGCTTGCCCTTCACGTCGCCGCCCCTGACCATGCCCTTGTAGGGCGTGCCTCTGTGACCGAAGTCGCCCTCGGCGACGCTGTCGTGGTTCAGCTTGAAGCCCCAGTTGAAGCTCGTGCTCACCAGCGAGACCATGACCGCCTTCGACCGCTCCAGCGGAAGCCCGTCCTCGGCCACCGCGGCGAAGGAGATATACAGTTCGTCCTTCGTCACCGGGTAGTTCACGCCCTCGTCATTGATCACCCGCACGTCGGACAGCCGCAGGCCGTTGCTGAACTCCACCACCGGCTCCGGCTGGTCCGCCAGGAAGCCCGTCCACGACACCCCCGCCGCCGCGTCGAACTTCATGAACCCCCGCTGCCAGTCGAAGGTGATCTGGTCAGTCGGGCGGATCGGGCAGGGCTCCATGAGCCCGCGCACGAGGGTCCGGCCCTCGACGGTGTCCTTCTCCTGCGTGGGGTCGACGACCATGTGACACCCGTACTGCCAGGCCGTGGGGGCAATCCTGGGCCCCAGCTCGGCGAAGCTCTTGCCGTAATCAGCGCTGAGGGGGTCGTAGAGGCTCCGCC
>CAZMDT010000248.1:0-4999 GCA_964564965.1 uncultured Planctomycetaceae bacterium
GACTTGCCGTCAGGCGGGTCGCTGGTGATCGACCAGGCCGAGGCGCTGGTGGCCATCGACGTGAACTCCGGGCGCTTCCGGGAGCACTCCGACGCGGAGACGACCGCGCTGAAGACGAACCTGGAGGCCGCCAAGGAGGTCGTCCGCCAGCTCCGCCTGCGGGACCTGGGCGGGGTGATCGTCATCGACTTCATCGACATGCGGGAGGACCGCAACCGGCGCGCCGTCGAGCGGGCGATCCGCGACGCCCTGCGCGACGACCGCGCGAAGACGAGGACCCTCCGCACGAGCAGCTTCGGCATCGTCGAGATGACCCGCCAGCGCGTCCGCCCCTCGCTCGAGCACAGCATCCACGACGTCTGCCGCTACTGCACCGGCACGGGGAGGATCAAGTCCGAGGAGTCTCAGGCGCTCCAGGTGATGCGCCTCCTCCAGCGCGGCGCCGCCAGCGACAAGGTCGCCAGCATCACGCTCGCCCTCACGCCGGCCGTTGCGCACCACGTGCTCAACGCCCAGCGGCAGCGGCTGTGCGAGTTGGAGGCCCAGACCGAGAAGCGCGTCGTCATCGAGGCCGACGCCACGCTCGCCGGCAGCGAGGTGCAGATCACCTGCACGAACCAACGCGGCTCAACGGTGGTGCTCGAGCAGCCCGCGCACGAGGCGAAGCGCGGCCCGCGCCAGATCGCGACGGTCAACGTGGAGGAGCTTCCGCGTGAGCGGAAGCCCGAGCCGGAGTTCCCCGGCGAGCTGGAGTTCCCCGGCGAGCCGGAGCCGCCGGAGGAGGACGCCGGCCCTGAGGCCGTTGAGGAGCCCCCCACCGCCGAGCCCCCCGCCGCGAAGCCCGGCAGGAAGCGCCGCCGTCGATCGCGGCGGAAGTCGAAGCCAACGGATGCCGAAGGCCGCCCGGGGGGCGCGCCCGCGGCGGGCAAGGAGGCGCAGGCGTCCACGGCGCCCGCCGGAGGCGAAGGCGAGCAGCAGAAGCCGCCCGAAGCCGAAGGAGCCGAGGCCAAGCCGAAGGCCAAGAAGCGCCGCCGGCGGCGCCGGAAGAGCAAGAGACCCCCGGCGTCGGAATCCGGATCGGACACCGGGGCCACCGCGCCCCCCGTGCCGCCCGACGACCCTCAGGCCGCGCAGTAGTCGATCAGCCGCGCCAGCTCGCTCCGAAGCTCTCTGCGGTGCACGATCATGTCGATGAACCCGTGCTCCAGCAGGAACTCCGCGCGCTGGAACCCTTCGGGCAGCTCCTCCCGAATGGTGTTCGCGATGACCCGCTCCCCCGTGAAGCCGATCAGCGCGCCCGGCTCGGCCACCAGAATGTCCCCCAGGAACGCGAAGCTGGCCAGCACCCCCGCCGTGGTCGGGTCCACCAGGACGGCGATGTAGAGCCCGCCGGCCTCGTGCAGCCGCGCCAGCGCCGCCGAGGTCTTGCCCATCTGCATCAGGCTCAGGGCGCCCTCGTGCATCCGCGCGCCGCCCGACGTGCAGACGATGATGAGCGGCAGCTTCTGCTCGGCCGCCAGCTCCACCAGCAGCGCCACGCGCTCGCCGATCACCGACCCCATCGACCCCATGATGAACTCGTTGTTCATCGCGCCGAGAGCGACGCGCCGGCCTTTGATGTAGGCAATGCCGGTGAGCACGCCCTCGTCGGTGCCGGCCTTCTGCTGGTAGGTCTTGACATACTCGCTGTAGCGTTTGCCGGCCCATTCAAAGGCGAGCGGGTCGGCGGCCTGGACGTCGGCGAAGACCTCCTCGAAGCTGTCGGGGTCGGTGAGCAGCTCGACGCGCCGCCTCGCGCCGATGCGGAAATGGTGCCCGCACTCGGGGCACACGTCGAGGTTCTCCGTCACGAGCTTGCGAAAGAGCATCTTCTCGCAGCCGGGGCAGCGCGTCCACAGCCCGTCCGGCACCTCGCGCTTCGGGCGGGGCGAGGGGCCCTCCGCCGCCTCGCCGTTGAACGGCGTCGGCTCGTCTGTCCGGGTCCTGGCCATTGGAGTTTCTCCGGTCGCCCTGCGCGGGGCGCTCAGGCGATGGCCTGCTCGTCCACCTCCACGCGGCAGCACGTGGGGCCGTCTGCCACGCGCTGCCCGAAGCCGTCAAGCATCTCGCGGCCGAGCAGGCACCTCAACAGTCCCGCCGCCACCGGGCGCAGCACCAGCAGCACGGGCCGGCCCTTCTGCTGCTTCACGATGCGCCGCACCGCCTCCCGCAGCCGCTCCTGGGCCTCCGCCAGCGTCTCCCCGCCCGGCGGGCGGACCCGGGCCGGCTCATGCTGCCACTGGTGGTACACCTTCGGCTGGCGGCGCTCGATTTCCTCATGCGTCAGCCCCTGCCACAGGCCGTAGTCCAACTCGTGCAGCTCTTGGCGCGTCCGCACCTTGACGCCCAGCTTCCGCGCGGCCAGCCGCGCCGTCTGGCGCTCTGCCTCGCCCTCGGCGGCGTACACGGCGTTGATGCCCCCGGCCGGCAGGTCCGCCACGGCGGCGGCCGCCGCCTCGGCCCCCGCCGGCGTCAGCGGCGACCCCGCCAACGGCTCCACGCGCGACTGGGCCTCCCACGTCGTCTGCCCTGTCTGCATGATGTAAAGACTCGCCATCGCGCACGCCTCCCGCCGAGCGGGCCGTCAGCCCCGCCGGCCGGCGCCCGCCGCCGCACGAAGCTCCGCAACGGCCTGGCCGATGTCGGGCGCGCGGAAGATGTTCACGCCCGCCACGAACACGTCTGCCCCCCGCCGCGCGCAGCGCTCGGCCGTCGCCGGGCTGATCCCGCCGTCCACCTCAAGCCGCTGGCGGCCCGACAGCATGTTCCGGACGGCGGCGATCTTGTCGAGCATGTCGTCCATGAACTCCTGCCCGCCGTAACCCGGCTCCACGGTCATCACGAGCACCAGGTCCACGTCTTCGACAACGCCCCGGATCGCGTCCGCCCCCGTGCCGGGGCGCACGGTGACGCCCGCCCCCAAGCCCAGCTCGCGCAGCCGCGCCACCAGCCGCGGCGCCTCGTCGCTGGCCTCGGCGTGGAAGGTGATGCTGTCGGCCCCGGCCTCGGCGAAACGCTCGATGTACCAGGCGGGGTCGGTGACCATGATGTGCACGTCGAGCGGGTGGTCGGTGTACCGGCGGATGGAGGCGACGAACCCCGGGCCCATGGACAGGTTCGGCACGAAGTGCCCGTCCATGATGTCCACGTGGAGCACGTCAGCGCCGGCGGCGATGACGGCATCGATTTGCTCGCCCGCCCGCGCGAAGTCGCACGCCAGCAGCGACGGCGCCACCAGCGCCCCGGCACCGAAGGCGCCCCACGGATTGCCCGGTCTTCGGCTCATGCCCGTTACAGTCCAAAGCCCACGGAGGCTGCCCGTGGGCTCGGTGTGGATGGATGGCATTGTCTCCGATGGGCTACGTCCGGTCAAGCACCTCCAGCGGCGGCATGGGCTTGCCCTCCAGGTACGTCAGCGACGCCCCGCCGCCCGTGGACACGTGCGTCATCCGCTCCTCCAGCCCCATCTGCTCCACCGCCGCCGCCGAGTCGCCCCCGCCGATCACACTCACCGCCCCGCCGTCCGTCGCCGACGCCACCGCCTCGGCGATCGCCTTCGTGCCCGCCGCGTACGCCTCACGCTCGAAGACCCCCATCGGGCCGTTCCACACGATCGTCCGGGCCTCGCGGATGATGCCCCCGAACGCCTCGCCCGTCTTCGGCCCGATGTCCATGCCCAGCATCCCCTCAGGGATGTCGGCCGCGTCGATCGTCTTCGCCTCGTCCGACTCGAACGACTCCGCCGCCACGTGGTCCGAGGGCAGCACGATCTTCTCGCCCGCCTCGCTGAGCAGGTCCTTCATCGCGGCGAGCTGGTCTTTCTCGACACGGCTGCCGCCGACGCGAACGCCCTTGGCCCTCAGCAGCGTGTAGGCCATCGCCCCGCCGATGAGAATCCGGTCCACCTTCGACAGCAGGCTGGAGATCAGCGTCACCTTGTCGGACACCTTCGCCCCCCCGAGGATCGCCACGAACGGGCGCTTCGGATCGGCCACCGCGTCGTGCAGGTACCTGATCTCTTTCTCGACAAGGAAGCCCGCGACGGCCGGACCGCCCTTCGCCTGAACCGCCTTCGCCGCGGCGTACATGCTCGCGTGCTTCCGGTGGCACGTGCCGAACGCGTCGTTCACGTAGACGTCGCCCAGGCGCGCGAGCTGCTCGCCGAACGCCGCCGCGGCCGCCGCGTCCTTGCTCTCCTCGCGCGGGTCGAACCGCACGTTCTCCAGCACCAGCACCTCGCCCGCCTTCAGGGCCGCCGCCTGCCGCTGCGCCTCCTCGCCCGCCACGTCCGCCGGGCCGAGCGCCACCGGCCGGCCCAGGAGCTCGGCCAGCCTGTCGGCGGCGGGCTTCAGGGAGAATTCCGGCGTCACCTTGCCGTCGGGCCGGCCGAGGTGGCTCATCAGGACGAGCTTGCCGCCGCCGTCGATGACCTTGCGGATGGAGGGCAGCGCCGCGACGATCCGCTTGTCGTTGGCGACGCGGCCGTCGGGGGCGAGGGGGACGTTGAAGTCCACCCGCATCAGCACCGTCTTGCCCGAAACGTCGATGTCCGCAATCGTCCTGGTCGCCATGGTGTGTGGTCCTTCCTCTGGGGCCGGCGGCGTGCCGGGAGCGGTATTGTGTCGCCGCGCCCCCGCGGCGGTCAAGCGCCCGGCCAACCGGTCACCTTCCGGCCCCTGCGGCGCATCAGGAGGGCCTGCCGGGATGGCGGCAGGCCCTCGGGTATCGCAACTCAATGCCGCAGCCGGCCTCACCGGCCGCTGCGGTTGCCGGCGCTACAGGGCGGCGACCTTCTCGGCGAGGTCGGCGGTGCGGCACGAGTAGCCCCACTCGTTGTCGTACCAACTGACCAGCTTGAAGAAGCGGTTGTTCAGTTCGATGCCGCTGCCGGAATCGAAGATGCTAGAATGGGCGTCGTGGATGAAATCGGTTGAAACAGCCTCGTCCTCGCAGTAGGCGA
>CAZMDT010000249.1:0-4979 GCA_964564965.1 uncultured Planctomycetaceae bacterium
GGCTTCGCCGCCGACGCGGACTCCCTGAAGCCCAGCGGGGCGAGCATCACGCACGTGAATCTCAACGACGGGACCGTCGAGGGCTTCACGCACACCGGCCGGGCCGTCTTCAGCGTCCAGTACCACCCCGAGGCCAGCCCCGGGCCCCACGACGCCACCTACCTGTTCGACTGCTTCCGAGACATGATGGCCACCGGCTCCGCCCCGACGGCCGAACAGATGCACGCCGCGCAGGAGAGGCTCGCCCGGGCCGGGCGACGCGGGTAGGCCCTACGGCGTGGCCGCCCGGACGCCCCGGCTGCGGAGCGCCCCCAGCCACCGCTCGACCTGGGCGTCGTTGGGGGTGGCCGGCGGCTCGGGGAGCCCGCCCGCCAGGCCCATCCGCTCGTACTTGCCGGTCCCCAGCGGATGATACGGCAGCAGCTCCACGCGCTCGATCCGCGGCATCGACCGCACGAGGCCGGCCACGCGGTCGAAGTGCCCCGGCGTGTCGTTCAGCCCCGGCACCAGCGGCAGCCGCAGCCACAGCCGCGCGGCCTCGCCCTCCAGCCGCCGCAGGTTCTCCAGAATGGGCCCCAACGGCACGCCGGTCATCGCCTCGTGGCGGGCGTCGTCCTCCGCCTTGATGTCGAACAGCCACAGGTCCGTCACCGGCAGGAGGCGCCGCAGCCGGGGGTACTCGGCGAAGCCGCACGTCTCGACGGCCGTGTGCAGGCCCTCTGCCTTCGCCGCCGACAGCAGCGCCCAGGAGAAGTCGACCTGGAAGATCGGCTCGCCGCCCGACAGGGTCATCCCGCCGCCGGAGGCGTCGTAGAAGCACCGATCGGCGAGCACCTCGGCCATCACCTCGGCGACGGTGGCGTCGCGCCCGACGATCTCGAGGGCGCCGGTGCAGCAGGCCTCGGCGCAGGCCCCGCACAGTTGGCATCGGGCGCGGTCGAGCACGTGCCGGCCCCCGTTCAGGCGATGAACCTGCCGGGGGCACACGCGGAGGCACGCCCCGCAGCCGATGCACTTCGCCGGCTCGAACGCCAGCAGCGGCTCCGGACGGATGCCCTCCGGGTTGTGGCACCACCGGCAGCGCAAGGGGCAGCCCTTCAGGAAGACGGTGGTTCGGATGCCCGGCCCGTCGTGGATGGAGAATCGCTGGACGTCGAAGATTCGGCCGCCGGCCGGCGCGGCGTCGGGGGCCCGCGGGGCAGGCCCCGGGTTGTTCGCGGCGGGGCGAGTCACTACACTGCGAGTCTACCGGATGGAGGCCACGCCGTGCTCGACAAACTGGAAGCCGTCTTCCGCAGCGTCGCCCCGGCCGTCGGCTTCTGCTCGCTGCGGGGCGTCCGCACCGTCGAGGAGGCGCTGTCGGTCCGCCAGGACGTGCCGCAGCCGCTGCATCGCAGCGAGGACGTCGGCGCCATGGTGACGGTGATGGACGGCGGCGGGCTGGGCTACGCCGCCACGAGCGACCTGAGCCACGCCGGCCTGAAGTCGGCTGTGGATCGGGCGGGCGCCTGGGCACGCCGCACCGCCGGGCGCTGCGTCGTGGACTTCAGCCAGGTGGCGATGCCGCGGACGACGGGGGAGTACGCGGGCCCGAACGAGCGGCCGTGGCAGTCCACCTCGCCGGCGGACAAGTTCGACCTGCTGACAGCGCAGTGTCGGCGGCTGAAGGCGCACGACAGGATCGTGGACTGGTCGGCGGCGCTGTGGCACCGCGACGTGGAGATGCTGGTTCTGACGGCGGACGGCGGGCGGGTGCACCAGCGGTTCGCCCTGACGGGCCCGGGGCTGCGGGCCACCGCCAGCGAAGGCGCCGACAGCCAGACGCGGACGTTCGGCGGGCACGCGTTCTGTCAACAGGGCGGGCTGGAGGTGCTCGAGGCCTTCGGCTTCGCCGAGGCGCCCGAGCGGCTCGCGGCGGAGGCGGTGCAGCTTCTGGCCGCCCCGAACTGCCCCGCCGGGCGGATGGACGTGCTGCTCGCGCCCGACCAGATGGTCCTCCAGATCCACGAGTCGATCGGCCACCCCCTCGAGCTCGACCGCATCCTCGGCGACGAGCGGAACTACGCCGGCACCAGCTTCGTGACGCTCGACATGCTGGGCCGCTACCGCTACGGCTCGGAGCTGCTGAACGTGACGTACGACCCCTCGCGGCCGGAGCAGCTCGCGAGCTTCGCCTACGACGACGAGGGCTCCCCCGCCGAGAGGACCTGCATCATCCGTGACGGCATCCTTCAGCGCGCCCTCGGCGGGACGGTCTCCCAGGCCCGGGCCGGCGTGCCCGGCGTGGCCAACGCCCGGGCCGACACCTGGCGCCGCCCGCCCATCGACCGCATGGCCAACCTCAACCTCGAGCCCGGCACCAGCCGCCTCGAGGAGATGATCGCCTCCGTCGAGCATGGCGTCTACATGAAGACCAACAACTCCTGGTCCATCGACGACAGCCGGAACAAGTTCCAGTTCGGCTGCGAGTGGGGCCGGCTCATCGAGAACGGCGAGCTGACCACGCTCGTGCGGAACCCGAACTACCGCGGCATCTCGGCGACGTTTTGGCGGAGCCTGAAGGCCGTCGGGGGCCCGGATGAGCTGCGGGTGATGGGGACGCCGAACTGCGGGAAGGGCGAGCCGAACCAGATCATGTACGTGGCCCACGCGAGCCCGCCGTGCCTGTTCGGCGAGGTGGACGTCTTCGGCGGAGCCTGAGCATGCGAGAAGCCTTCTACGAACTCCTCGACCATCTGACGCCGCGGCTGCGCGGCGGCGAGGTGCTGCTGACCAGCTTCGCCGGCGAGCGGAGCGACTTCGTCCGCCTCAATGGCGGGCGCGTCCGCCAGGCCGGGGCGGTGGCTCAGCGCTACCTGGCCCTGGAACTCATCGATGGTCGCCGGCACGTCAGGGGCGTCTGCACGCTGGCCGGGCAGGCGGCCGAGGACCGGCAGCGCACCGAGCAGACGTTGGCCGAGCTTCGCGAGTGCCTGCCCGCCGTGCCCGAGGACCCGTACCTGCTGTATGCCACGGAGCCGGCGAGCACGGAGCAGGTGGGCGAGAACCGCCTTCCGCCGGCCGAGGAGATCACCGACGCCGTGCTGGCCGCCGGAGGGGGGCTGGACCTCGTGGGCATCCTGGCGGCGGGGGGCATCCAGCGCGGGTTCGCCAACTCGCTGGGGCAGCGGAACTGGTTCTCCAGCCACAGCTTTCATCTCGACTGGTGCCTGTACCACAGCGCGGACAAGGCGGTGAAGACCAGCCACGCCGGCTTCGAGTGGTCGCCCGAGGCGTTCGAGGCCAGGATGGCCGGCGCCCGGCGCCGGCTGGAGGTGCTCGCCCGCGAGCCGAAGACCATCGCCCCGGGCCGTTACCGCGTCTATCTGGCACCGGCGGCCTTGGCCGAGGTGCTGGAGATCGTCGCGTGGGGCGGCTTCGGGCTGAAGGCGCACCGCACCAAGACCACCAGCCTGCTGAAGATGCTGGAGGACGGGCGCGAGCTGTCGCCGGCCGTGACGATCCGCGAAAACACCGCCGGGGGAATCGCCCCGAACTTCCAGGCGGCCGGGTTCGTGAAGCCCGGCGCCGTCGTGCTGATCGATCGCGGCCGGCTGACGGGGGCGCTCGCCTCGCCGAGGTCCGCGAAGGAGTACGGCGTGGCGACGAACGGGGCGAACGCGTCGGAGTGGCCGGAGTCGCTGGAGATGACGGGCGGGGACCTGGCCGACGGCGACGTGCTGGCGCGGCTGGGGACGGGCGTGCACGTCAGCCGGCTGTGGTACCTGAACTACTCCGACCGTCCGTCCTGCCGGATCACCGGGATGACGCGGTTCGCGACGTTCTGGGTGGACGCCGGCCGCATCGTCGCCCCGCTGAACGTCATGCGGTTTGACGAGACGCTCTACCGGATGCTGGGCGAGAAGCTCCTCGCGCTGACGGGCGACCGCGAGTTCATCCCCAGCAGCCAGACCTACTCCGGGCGCTCCACCGACAGCCAGCGCCTGCCCGGGGCGCTGATTGAGGACTTCACCTTCACCCTCTGAGGCGGGGACGAATGGCCAATAGCCGATTCCCGATGACCGACCAATGACGAATGCCCGGCCGGGGCGGGGGCGCGGTGAGCCGCCGAGCGGGGTCGCCGTTCCAGCCCGGAGCACGGACCCGCGGAACGGAGGGGCGGTTCCTCACGTGCGGGCGAGGAAGGCGTCGTAGAGGGGCTCGCCGGGGGCCGAGGTGGCGCCGCAGTTGCAGATGTAGCGATCCGGCGTCATCCCCATTGCCGGCCCGAGCGTCCGCCAGATGGCCGGCGTCCCGTGGCACACGGCCACCGGCGTTGCCGGCGATAGCTCCTGCGCGGTCTCGATGCAGAAGCGGTAAATCTCCTCGTGGGTCTCCGGCGTGAACGGCCCGTCGCCCCGGCCGCGAAGCTCCTCCCGTGCCGCCTCCGCCGACGCGTACGCCTCCGCGTCCAGCAGGTCCGGGGAGATCAGCTTCGGCAAATCCTCGAAGTCGAACCAGCCGAGCAGTTCGAGCGTGACCAGGTCCGGCCGGCACGCGGCGAAGAGGCGCTCGAACAGCTCCCGATATTCCTCCCGCCAGTTCCTGACCGGCACGATCGGGCTCAGCCGGGCGCGGACGCGATACCCCGCGCGCTCGCACTTGCGCATCGCCTCGATGCGGCCGGCCATCGTGGCGGCGCGCCGGTCCACCTCGCGGCTGACGGTGTCGCAGGAGAGCGACCAGCTGATGATCGTGCGTCCGTTGTGCTCAAGGCCGAGGAGCCAGTCGACGTTGTCGCTCTTGGTGAAGAGCATCAGGTATCGGGCGTCCTGGCGGGCAAAGCGGCGGACCATCGGCGGCACGGCGTCGTACTCGGGCTCGAAGGGGGGCAGGTCGGTCATGTTGCTGTACTTGTAGAGCCTCTGGCGCGGGCGCCGCGCGAAGACCTCGTCCAGCCCGGCGATCAGCCGCTCCACGTCGAGCGAGAACATGATGTA
>CAZMDT010000250.1:0-4978 GCA_964564965.1 uncultured Planctomycetaceae bacterium
GTGGCGTCTTTCCGCAGGGCCTTGATCTGTCGGCGGGCGATCTCGATCCGCCAGCTCTTCGCGATGCCGTCGACCAGGGCGTCGGCCCTGTCCAGCAGGCGCAGCGCCTTGGCGTAGTTGGCCTTCGCCAGGCCCTGCTGGGTCGCCTCCGCCTCCCGCGCCGCCTCGATGAGCTGCTCGGCGGCGGCGATCTCCTTCTTCGCCGCCTCACGCAGCGCCGCCTCGAGGACCAGCGGCCTCGCCAGCGACGCCGGGCCCGGCTGGAGCACGGGGTCCCCGCCCAGCAGCCCCGACCCCGCAGGAACCGCCTCACGTACCACGTACATCCCGTCGGGGTTGTCCCTGAGGATCTGCGCGACTTCCGCGTAGCGAACGGCCGCCTCGCCCTCGGCCGTGTCCGCCAGCGCTGCGAAGCTCCGCGCCGCCAACGTGAACTTCTTCGCCCGCAACTGTGCGTGGGCCGCAATGTCGGCCACCAGCAACGCCTTGCCCTGCGCTGCCCCCACCTTCTCCAGGCGGGGCAGGACGGTGCCCAACAGGGCGTCATACTCGCCGGCAGCGAGCTTGCTGCGGGCCACCTCGACCGCCTTGTCGAACGGATACCACTTGCCGTCGATCTTGACGTGCCCGAGGTAGAGGCGCGTCTGGGGGTGATCCGGGTCGATCGCCAGGACCTTCTGGAGGATGTCCTCCGCCTGGCGGTGCAGCCCGGTCCGTGCCGCCCACTGCGCCACCGAGTAGAGGGCGTCCGGGTCGTCGGCGGAGATCTCCTCCAGCCGCTTCGCGAGCTCCACGCGGGGGATGTCGCGCCGCTCGATGTTCTTTACGTCGTTGCGGGGGAAGCGGAGCTTGGCGTAGTCCATGATGATGAGGACGGTGTCGCCCTCGATGGTGACGACGCCCTCGAACTCCCGGCCGTCGGTGAGGGTGATCTTGTCCGCGGCGGCGGGGACCACGAGAATCGCGGCAAGGAGGGCTATGATGGCGGTTTTTCTCATTGGCGCCTTGACTTCGCCATGCAGCCTAACGCACGCGAGGTGCGTTTCGTGCAGCGCTTGCGCGCCACGGACATGGTATTATACTGCCCCATCGGTGATCCCGCCACGGGGTCCTCGGCGGGCGTTCTGTCGCCGAGGCCGGCAGGCACGGTCGTCTTCCCGGGAATCGCCGGCGGAGCCGGGGAAAGCTGCCCCCGCCCGTCGATCCGAAGTCGGCCCTGGTGGCCGGGGTACCTCGTTCGCGATCCGCCCGGCCCCCCCGAGCGGAGCCCCTTGCCCGGAAAAGCCGTCGGCTGAGGCTTGCGTTTCATTTCCGGCACATGTAGAATTACTGCTGAAAGGTCAGCTGAAAGGTCACAGGCCTGTATCGGGTGCGGCGTTGCGACCGGAGGGGTGTTTGGGGTGGGATACTCTCCGGTCGCGGACGGCCCATGACACGGCTTTTTCGGCGCGCTTCGGTCGGCCGCTACATCCGGGTGACACGCCCGTCCCTCGCAGGCCCTATAGGTAACGGGCTGACCGCAGGCCTATAATTGAGCAACATGGACGGTAGCAGAAAGCCGGGATGCAGGGACGTCCGATGAAAGTCTGCGTACGCATCAGGCACAACGAGCATGGCGGTTACACGGCGGTGTGCCCTTCGCTCCCCGGCTGCGTGAGCTTCGGCGAAACCCGCGAGCAGGCCGAACAAAGGCTTGAGGAGGCGATTCGCGGGTACATTGCAGCCGTCAGTAACTTCGTTCCGGAACGGCTCACACACGAGGTCGTCGAGGCCTGAGCGTCCGGCGGCCGCGGCATCTCTGCCGGAGGGGCAGCGACAGCCAGGCGGCTCTGGTTGATCGGGAGCGGGACGGCGAACCGAACCACCGCAGAGGCGATGCGCGTTCTGTCGTGCTTGCAGGGCCGGTCGCCGCCATCTGCCACGGCGCCTCAGCCTCGGGGGTGGAACTTCCGGTGAATCGCCTTCAGCCGCGCCGCGTCCACGTGCGTGTAAATCTGCGTCGTGGCGATGTCAGCGTGGCCGAGCATCTCCTGGACGCTCCGCAGGTCCGCCCCGTGTGACAGCAGTTGCGTGGCGAAGCAGTGTCGCAGCGTGTGGGGCGTGACGTTGCCGCGGACGGCGGCCCGGCGCACGTACTTGCGGACGATGCGGAAGACACTCTCCCTCCCGAGGCCCCGGCCGTTGCGCGAAAGAAACAGTGGGGCGGCCTCGCCCGCGTGGAGCGGCGCGGGACGGTGCCCTCGAACGTACTGCCGGACGGCCTCGAGCGCCTCTTCGGCTACCGGGATGATCCGCTCCTTGGCGCCCTTGCCGATGACGCGGACGACGCCGACGTTGTCGTTGATGTCGCCCGGGCGGAGGCCGGCCAGCTCGCTGGCTCGCATGCCGGTGGCGTAAAGCAGGCGGAGAATCGCGCGGTCGCGCGCGGCGTGGGCGTCGAGGTCCGGGTCGGGGGCGTCGAGCAGTTCGCGTACCGACGACTCGTCGAGGACGGTCGGCAGGCGGTGCCACTTCTTCGGGGCGTCGATGCTGGCCGCCACGTCTTGGCGAAGGACGCGCTGGAGGACGAGGAACCGGCAGAACATTCGCACGGCGGCCAGGGCACGCGCCACCGACGCCACGCTCAGCCCGGTGTCCTTGGCGGCGCGGAGGAAGCCTTCAACGTGGCGCGTGGAAAGCCGGCCGAGGTCACGAAGCCCGCCGTCGCCGAGATGCGTGAGGAACCGCTTGAGATCGCGGCGGTAGGCCTTACGGGTGTTGACCGCCAGCCCGCACTCGGCCTGGAGGTAGTCGAGGAATCCGGCCAGGTGGCTCGCCGCCTCAGGAGGCCAGGCGGTGGAGCGTTCGGGCGGCTTTGTCGCGGCGGGCGGCATCGGCGCTCAACTGGCGGAAAACGAGGCACTCGGCGAAGCGCCCGGCACAATGCCCGAATGCCTGCGAGAGGTTTCGGAGTGTCAGGTGCTCGGCGCATCGCGCGTCGGTTTGGTTGACAAATGGGCACACGGCTGCTGCTCCTCGGCGACGGATGCGGAAGACGTTTGCTCAGTAGGAGATCATCGGCGGCCGCGGACGTGGGCCTTGAGGGTTTCGCGCCGCCGGCAAGGGCGTGGGGCGCGCGCCGGCGGACCCACCTAGCGCCCGGCGGCGACAGCGCGCGTGGCGGGCGGGGCCGAGCGTGGCACGCGGAACACGCGGTAGTGCTGTCCCCACGTGTCGCGCCCGGCGACCTCGGCGGCGCGCGCCTTGTCGGGGGCGACATCGGCGGGAAGGATGGCAAACCACGCCTCGGCCCCCGCCAAGGCGCCCTCCTCGGAGGCCGCGTCGTGCCGGAACGCCGCCAGGTCGGCCAGCGTGACGGGTTTCCGAAGCAGTTGCTGCTGCGCCTTCAGACGGCGGGTCCAGGACTCGAGCCGGGAGGGCCTGAGATAGTAGAAGTAGCTGGCGTCGCTTCGGCTGGCAGCGATCGACCGCCTGGCGAGCATGCGGAATTTGCCGTGGTCTGTGATGAACACCGCGTCCTTCGGCGCCGCGGCGCGGGCCCAGTCGGCGATGGCGGCCAACTCCGCTTGCGCCTCCCGCTGCGCGTGAAGCTCCTGTACGTGCAGCGGCTTGTCCCCCTCGGCCATGAACGTCGTCGCCGCGTCGTACAGCAGGCGCCGCGGCACGCGCAGGTTGTCCGACGGAATGATGAGCCCCGCCGCCACGGCCGCGCACGCCCAACGCACCAGCCACCGGTGCACCCGAACGATCCGGAAGAGACTCGTCAGCGCTTGGGCGAACAGCACGTACAGCGGCAGCATGACGAAGGCCGACGCCTGGGCGAAAGCGAAGGTGGGCGGCCCGGTGGCCTGGAGTTGCCCGAGGAGCTGGCTGAGGCCCTGGAGGGCAAAGGCCACGAACAGCCCCGCGCCCAGCATCCATACCCACAGCCACAGGTCGCGCGTTCGGAAACGCTCTGCGCGGATGAGCACCGCGCCGGCGGGGATGGCCAGGACGGCGGCGTACAGCGTCCAGTTGACCGCCGACTTGAGCAGGTCGGGGTAGAAGACGGCTAGGCCGGCTTCCTCGAGCGCGGCGTGGACGACGTGCGCATTGGGCGGCCCGGCGGCCGTCGCCAGGGCAGCCCGGAGCATGAGCACGTAGCCGAGCGACGGCAGCGCCCCCACGACCGCGGCGAGGGCGCAGCCCATCGCCATTGGCCAGCCCGACGGGTGGAACCGCGCCCGACCGAGGTACGCGATCAGCAGCACCAGCGCCAGGTTCATCGCGCTGACCAGGTGCAGGTTCCCCAGCAGCCCGATGACCCCGAAGACCAGCAGCAGACGCCAGCGATCCTCGCGCGAGTCGTTCCGCCCCGCGGGGGGAATGTACCGTAGAAACGCCAGCACGATCAGGGGTGTCACGGCGATGCAGATGCCGGCCGGCCCGGCCGAGCCGAGCGTTCCCACGCCCCAGTGTGCGTCCCCCGGCGTGTAGTTCACCGTCGCGCTAAGGACGGCGACGAACGCCGCCACGGACCAGCTCCGGCACTGCCGGTAGAGCAGGACGTACATGCCGCACAGGTACACCATCAACAGCACGCCGGCCAGGGCGCGAAACGGCAGCGTGAGGTCTCGGTAGCCGGTGGGCACCAGCATCAACTCCAGCAGCCCCTGGAAGATCGGCGTGTGGATCCGCCACAGCTCGCTCTTGCCGAAGACCGGATCGTGGGCGAACAGCGACCCGTCATGGCGCTTGACTGCGGCGGCGGCCATGTCCACCTGCTCCGGGCTCAGGTTGGTTTCGAGCATGGCCAGGTAGCCGCCGACGGCCGCTGCGGCCGCGAAGAGCAGCACGGCGAACAGGTGTCGCGTGTTGGGCGGGCGCCTCATGCGTGCCGTTTCCCACGTGAAGGGAACCTGATAGTATAGCCCTAAATGGCCGAGGCGAAACGACAAACGGACCCGCTGGCGGCCGCAGTCGCGGGCCTCATCGACGC
>CAZMDT010000251.1:0-4965 GCA_964564965.1 uncultured Planctomycetaceae bacterium
CGTCGATTATCCTGCTCGCTGCGGGTATCATGCTCTGGCTGGTGCTGCGAAGGCTGCCGGCGTCGGCCGGGCCGACTCTTGCCCAGCGCATGGCGACAGCCGGGGCATTATCCCGTCGCGATTCTCACGGCAAGCGCGGCCGAGGCCGCCGGAAGGAAAGGACCTGAAATCATGCGAAGAACCCTCATGCTGCTGACTGTGGCTTCGGTGGCGGCGTCGGCGGTCGCCCAGGGCACGGAGAAGCTGTCGCCGGCGGAGCATCTGCTGGCGTTGGCGGCGAAGAACACGGACGGTGCGATGGCGCTGGTGCGGTTCACGTTCAAGAACGAGCTGGTGACGCGGGAGATGGCCGGGCAGGGCACGTGCATCCGCCCGTCGGGCCTGTTCATGACGCTCGCCCTGAACGCCGGCATGGAGCCGGAGAACATCCAGGACCTGAAGCTGATCATGCCGGGCCCCAGCGGGAAGGAGTACGACGCGAAGTTCGTCGGTATCGACCGGCGGACGGGCATCGGCTTCGTGCAGGCGGAAGGCAAGACCACGTGGAAGGCCGTCGTCTTCGCCAAGAAGGCCGACCTGTTCATCGGGCAGCGCGTGGCGTCCGTCGGGCTCATGCCGGGCGACACCGGCAACGCCCGGTCGCTGGGCCTGGCCTACGTGTCCACGATGATCCTCGCCCCCGAGCGGATGGTATACGTCACGGGCGGCAACCTCACTCCCGTCGGCTCGCCCGTCTTCGACGCCAGCGGCAAGGCGATCGGCATCGTCCAGAAGCAGCGGTTCCAACTGCACACGTTCGTCATCAACCGTCAGCCGGTGGCGGCCGGCGTCCGCGGGCAGGAGGAGACCAGCTTCTTCATGCCCGTGGATGAGTTCGCCGACGCCGTCGCCGAGCCCATGAAGGAGCGCCCGCTGTCGTGGGTCGGCGTGGTGGAGTTCAAGACCGTCGGCAAGGAGAAGGCGAGCATCCTCGAGGACGGCCAGGCCGCCATCATGCTCCAGAAGGTCGTCCCCGGCGGGCCCGCCGCCGACGCCGGGCTCAAGGAGAGCGACGTCATCGTCGGCGTCAACGACAAGCCGGTCGAGGTCCTCGGCACGCCCGCCCTGACCGCCGAGTACTTCTACAGGGCAGTCCTTCACGCCGACGTCGGCACCACCTTCAAGTTCGACGTTCTGCGGGACGACAAGGCCGTGCCGATCGTCATCAAGACGAAGGAAATGCCCCCCTGGCCGCGGGACGCCAAGCGGTACTACTCGTCGGAGCTGGGCCTCGGGGTGCGCGAGCGTGTGATGCTGGACGACTACCTCGCCGACAGCCCGTCGTCAAAGGCCCCGGGCCTGGTGGTATACCACGTTCAGCGGGACTCGCCGGCCCACTGGGCGCAGGCGATGCGCAACGACGTGGTCGTCAGCGTGTCGGGCACGCCCGTTCGCACCGTCGACACCGTCAGGCAGATGGTCGAAGACGCCCTGAAGAACAAGCTCATCAAGAAGCTCGACATGGACGTCATGCGGGGCGACCGCCAGCAGACGCTGAAGGTGCCCCTGCCCGGGCGCTGAGCCGCCCCGGGGCATCCGCCGCCCCCGAGAGCCGCCCGATGAGGTACGCCGTTGCCGCGGCCATTCTGTTGTTCTGCGCCCCGCCGGCGGGGCGCGGAGCCACGACGCGGCCGGCGTCCCGGCCCGCTCCCGCCGTCAGCGAGGCCGACCGCCTCGCCGCCGACAGCCTCTGCCGCGATGCCGTCCACCCGGGGCTGCTGGCGGAGGCGCCCGCCCGCGTGGCGCGGCGGCGCGCGGCGCTTGAGTTCGCGGCCCGGCTGGCGCCGGACCAGCCGGAAACGTGGCACCTGCTCGCCGACGCCTGTCGCGCCGGCAGAGACTTCGCCCGGGAGGCCGACGCCCTCGACCGCTGCCTCGCGCTCGACCCGGCGGATCATGCCACGGGGCTTCGCTGGCTGCTGCTGCGCCAGGAGACGCTTCACACGGCGGAGGACCGGATCGCGTTCCTCAAATCGGTTCTGGCCCGCCCGAACGTCACGCCGGCGCTTCAGGCGGAGGCCCTCATCGCCATGGCCCCGCGCCTCCTCGGGCAGGGACATCGCGACCGGGCCGACGACGCCCTCGACCAGGCCCTGCGGCTCGTGCCGGGGCATCCGGCGGCCCTCCATCTGCGGGCGGAGTTCGCCCAGCCGCCCGCCCCGGGCGCCGAGCTGGCCTGGATGCTCGCCGACGTGGCCGACAACCCGGGCGACGTGCCCGTGCTCCGGGGCATCGGCGACCGTCTCCATGCCCTGGGGCTCCACGACGAGGCCATCCTGATGTTCCAGGCGGCGTGGCGAGCCAGCCGGGCCGCCGCCGCGCCGTCCGCCCTCGCCGCGGAGGGCCTCGCCGACGCGATGCTCGACGCCGGCCAGGCCGACAAGGCCGTCGCCGTCCTCACCGCCGCCATGGAAACCTTCCCCGCCGCCGACGGGCTCAAGTTCAAGCTCGTGGAGGCGCACCGCCTCGCCAACACCGGGCAGGCCGAGGAGTTCCTCAGCCGTATCGCCCCCGACGAAGCCCCCCCCGCCACCCGACCCGCCGCATCGAGCGACGTCGCCGGGCGCCTCGCGTGGTTCTACCTCAACGTGAAGCCGGACGCCAAACTGGCCTTGAAGTACGCCCGGCAGGCGCAGTCGGGCGCCATCGCCGCCACCCCCGCCGAGCTGCATGACCTCGCCGTTCTGCTCGGGGCGGCCCGGCTCGCCTCGGGCGAGCCGGCGGAGGGCGTACGGCTGCTGAGGCCGCTGGCCGAGGAGGACATCTTCGCCGCGGCGTACCTGGCGCGGCAGGACTACGCCGCCGGCGATGCCGAGGCCGGCAGGAAGTCCCTCCTGGCGGGCCTGGCGCTCGGGCGCGGCGGCTGGGCGTTCCGCCGCCTCCGCGACCTCGCCGCCGCCCACAAGGTCGCCCTGCCGCCGATGCCCGGCGCGGAGGCCGCCCGCGCCCTGCTCCGCCGGTTCGACCCTCGCTGCCTGGAGCCCGCCCAGGCGCCGCAGCGCTTCATCGCCGTGACGCTCACCGGCCCCGCCGCCCCGCCGGCGCCGGGCGAGCCGCTCGTGGTCGCCGCCACGCTGACCAACATCGGCGAGGTGCCCATTCGCCTCGGCCCGCGGGGGCTGCTCAGGCCGACGCTCGCCCTGCGGGCCACCGTCGAGGGCCACACGCCGCCGGTGACGGACCTGCCCGTGGCGCGGTGGCCGGCGCCGCGCGAGCTGGCGCCCGGTGCGCCCGTGGCCACACGGGTCCGCCTCGATGTCGGCAGCCTCCGGCGCCTGCTCGTGCAGCGCCCGCTCGATGAGTTCCGGATCACCGTGGAGGGCCTGCTCGCCCCGGCGGCAGAGGGCGAGGCGCTGATCAGCGAGCTGCCCGCCGTGCCCGTCCGCCCGGTGCGGATCACGCGGGCGAGCCTGCTGGCGCGCGCGGCAACGGGGCAGGCGGACCTCCCCAGGGCGTATGCCGAGTCGCTCGGGCGGATCGCGCGCGACCTGCGCCAAGGCGACCTGCCCGCCCGATGCCGCGCCGCCAGGCAGGTGGCCTCGCTGCTGGCCTTCGCGCGGGACATCGAGCGGCGCCGGATCGCCCCGCCGCCGCCGCTCGCCGGGCAGATCGACAGGAACGTCCTGCTCCGTCTGCTCATCGAGGCGCTCAAGGACCGCTCCCCCGCCGTCCGCGCCGAGGCCGTCGCCGCCCTGCGCGACGTCGACCTCGACGACGACATCCTGAAATGCCTCGCCCCCGCCATCACCGACGCCAGCCCGCTCGTCCGCTTCCGTGCCGCCGAACTCATCGGGGCCTCGGACTCGCCCGGCAAGGAGATGGTGCTGCGGCATCTCTGCCGCGACGGCGAGCACGACCTCGTCCGGGCCATGGCCGGCGCGTTCCTGCCCGCCCCCCCACGGCCGGAGGGCCGTTGAGCGAGGTTGCGGCCGGCGCCGCCGCCGGATACGCTCTCCTGCCGGAACGCGACAAGGGAGCAGCGCGATGGCACTTCATCGGCGGTGGCCGGGATGGCTCGCGTCGGCGGGGGAGTGGCTGACGTCGCGCCCCGCCTACATGCTCCTGACGGCCGACGAAGAGCGCCTGGCCGAGGCGACGCCCCGGCGATTCCTCTACGCCTGGGCCGGCCTGATGCTCCTGTCCCTCGGCTGGGGCGCCCTCATCGCCGGCGTCTGGGGCTGGGCCTGGTTCCTCTTCAAGGAACCGCAGCAGATCCTCTTCACCTGCGTCGCCGTCACCACCGCCCTGTACGTGCTGTGGGGCTACCGGCGGGCGTTCCGGGCCCTCGCGGAGCTGCTGGGCGGGCCGGACCCCACCGGCCGGGCCCTCGCCGCCGCCCTCCTCGTCGTCGGCTTCGCCCTCTGCCTCCTCGGCCTCCAGTCCGTCCCCTTCCACAACGAGTCGCGCCTGCCCGCCGCGCTCGCCTGGCTCCGACCCGCCGCCGAACTGCACCGCGTGCTCCTCATCATGCCCCTCTGGGGCGCCTGGGCCATGCTCATCACCGGGCAGCTCTGGCGGCCGGACGACCGCACCGAGCCGGCGGTGGTCGCCTTCGTCCGCGGCTGCGGGCCCCTGCCCGCCGCGGCGAGCATGGCCCTGCCGGCCGTCCTCACCTGGCTCTACTTCAGGTATCTGGGCGGCTGGGAGCTGAGCCTGTGGGCGGCCGCCGTCGTGGCGGCGGTCGCGGGGGGCCTCGGCATCGCCCATCTGACGGGCGGCTTGAAGCGCCGCACGCTGCTGGCCGTCAACCTCCTGACGCAGTGCGCCTTCCTGCTGGCCTACCTCGCCAACCGCTAGCGGCAGCCGATGCGCCTGCAATTCCGGCGTTGTGGATTGCTCCCGGACCGGGATCGGTTACACTCCGAGTACGCCGCGGCCATCCGAAGCCAACGTTGTGGATTGCTCCCGGACCGGGATCGGTTACAC